>VGFD01000473.1 GCA_016868975.1 Armatimonadota bacterium
GACCTGCTGGTTTGCGTCGACTCCCGACCGCCTCCAGGCTATCGGTCCGGAACGGGCTCGCACAGAAGGGCGGCCCAGGGGCGGGCCCGAACCTCTGCCGTCCATGATTGTGCGCAGCCGCAAGGTGGTGCTTCCCGACGGGACTGGCCCGGCCGCGATTCACATCCGCGACGGAGTGATCGAGCGCATCGAGATGGGGGGTCCAGGGGGCGCCGAAGGCGACTCCCCGGGCGCCGAAGGCGACTCCCCCTGGGTCCGATCGGATCGGGGCGTCGGAGCAGACGATGGCCCCGTGGAGGACTTCGGGGATCTCCTGGTGGCCCCCGGGCTGGTCGATCCGCACGTGCACGTGAACGAGCCCGGCCGCACCGATTGGGAGGGCTTCCGCACGCTGACTCGGGCCGCCGCGGCCGGGGGCATCACCACCCTCGTCGACATGCCGCTCAACAGCATCCCACCCACGACGACGCTGGCGGCCCTCCAGGTCAAGCGCGCGGCCGCCGAGGGACAGTGTTGGGTGGACGTTGGTTTCTGGGGCGGCGCGGTGCCCGGCAACCTGTCGGAGATGGCCCCGATGCATGACGCGGGCATCTTCGGGTTCAAATGCTTTCTGGTGCCCTCCGGCGTCGACGAGTTCGGGCACCTCACGCCCGACCTGCTGCGCCCAGCCATGGCGGAGATTGCCCGCTTTGGCGGCCTGATGCTGGTGCACGCCGAGGTGTCCGGGCCCATTGACGCCGCGGCCGGCGTCTGGGCCGCCGAGGATCCCCGCTCGTACCGCACCTACCTGAAGTCGCGCCCCCCGGAGGCCGAGCGCGAGGCCATCGCGCTGGTCGCTGAAGTGGCCCAGAAAACCGATTGCCGCGCGCACATCGTGCATCTTTCCGCCGCGCCGGCGCTGGAGATCCTCGAGATTGCCCGGGGACGGCTGCCGCTCTCGGTGGAGACCTGCCCGCACTACCTTTCCTTCACCGCGGACGACGTGCCGCGCGGCGCCACCCAGTACAAGTGCGCGCCGCCCATCCGCGACCTGGACAACCGGGAGTCGCTGTGGGACGGCTTGCGCGGCGGCCTGCTCGACATGGTGGTGGCCGATCACTCGCCCAGCCCGCCGGCGCTCAAGTCGCTCGACACCGGGGATTTCGCGAAGGCGTGGGGAGGGATCTCCTCGCTCCAATTGACCCTCGCCGCCACCTGGACCGAGGCGCGGCGCCGCGGTTTCGGCGTCGAGGACATCGTTCGCTGGATGTCGCACAACACCGCGCGCCACGCCGGGCTGGTGGGCCGCAAGGGCGCGCTGGCGGTGGGCTGCGACGCGGACATCGTGGTCTGGGATCCGGAGGAGACGTTCACGGTGGACGCGGCGGCCCTGCATCACCGCCATCCGCTCTCCCCCTATCAGGGCCGCGTGCTGCACGGGGTGGTGAAAACGACGTTTCTGCGCGGTCAGAAGATTTTTGACGGTGGCCGGCTGGTGGACACGCCGCTCGGCCGCCTGCTGCCTTAGGAGGTTTTTCGTTTGAGCGAGCCCGCGGATCGAGTGGACATGGCGTCGGCGCGTCTGGGTGGCGCCGCCCTGGAAGCGAGCGACGAGTTTTTCGCGTCCAGGGAAAATCTGGTCAACCCGGCCCGGCCCATCTGGGACGAAGACCGCTACACCGATCGCGGCAAGTGGATGGACGGCTGGGAAAGCCGCCGCCACCGCGCGCCGGACTACGACTGGTGCGTGGTGAGGCTGGGCCTGCCCGGCGTGGTGGACGGCGTGGTGGTCGACACCGCGTATTTCCGGGGAAACTATCCCGAGGAGTGCTCCCTGGATGGATGCGCCGTCGCGGAAGGCCAGACCTGGCAGGAAGCGGAGTGGATGGAAATTCTGCCGCGCAGGCCGCTGCAGGGCAATTTTGAAAACAAGTTCGCGATTGAGTGCCCCTATCGCCTGACCCACGTGCGGCTCAACATCTATCCGGATGGCGGCGTGGCACGGCTCAGGGTCCACGGGCAGGCGGTGCCGGAGTGGATGGCGCCCGGAACTCCCCCCGAGGAACTGGACCTGGCGGCCCTTCAAAATGGCGCCGAAGCGCTGCTCTGCAGCGACATGTTTTTCTCGTCGCGCCACAATCTCGTGATGACGGGCCACGCCACCCACATGGGCGACGGCTGGGAGACGCGGCGGCGGCGCGCGCCGGGGCACGAGTGGGCCATCGTTCGGCTGGCCACGGAGGGGATTGTCGAGCAGGTGGACGTCGACACCAGCCACTTTAAGGGCAATGCGCCCAAAACGTGCTGGATCGAGGTGTGCACGACCGATGAGCTTTCCGCGGAGCACGCGGAATGGCGGCCGCTTCTCAGCGAGGTCGATCTCTCGCCGGACAGGCTGCACCGCTTCTTCCGCAAGCTCGAGAAGGCGGGACCGGCCACCCATTTGCGGGTGAATATCGCGCCCTGTGGCGGGGTGGCCCGGCTGCGCGCCTGGGGTGTGACCACCGAGAATGGCCGCATCGGGTCCGCCCTGCGCTGGCTCAACACGCTCTTCCCCGCGGCGGCGGCCGAGATGCTGAAGCGCTGCTGCGGCTCCACCAAGTGGACCGAGCGCATGGTGGCGGCGCGTCCTTTCACCTCGCCGGATCACCTCTTCGAGAACGGCGACCAGATCTGGTGGGAGCTGGAGGAGTCCGACTGGCGGGAGGCGTTCGCGGCGCATCCGCCGATCGGGTCTCGCAAGGAAAACGTCCACCAGGACGCCCACGCTTCGGAGTGGTCGCGCAAGGAACAGGCGGGAACCGCCGCCACGGGTGCCGCCGTCCTGACCCGCCTGGAGGAAGCCAACCGCGAGTATCGCGATAAATTTGGCTACACGTTCATCGTGTGCGCGACCGGGCGCACCGGCGACGAGATGCTGGAAATTCTGGAAACCCGCTTGCGCAACGAGCCGGCCGCCGAAGTGCGCAGGGCGGCCACCGAGCAGAGCGCGATCACCCGGCTGCGGCTGGAGAAATTGTTGAGGTCACCGCAATGAGCGGCATCACCACGCACGTCCTGGACACTTCGCGGGGCCGTCCCGCGGCCGGGGTGGGAATCACCCTGGAGCGGCAGTCGTCCGACGGGTTTCGCAAAATTTCCGAGCGCGCCACCAATTCCGACGGCCGCGTGCCGGACCTGATGCCGGAGCCCCTCGAGGCAGGCCTGTATCGGCTGACCTTCGAGACGGGAAAATACTATGACGGCGCCGGCTTTTACCCGGAGGTTCGGATTATGTTTGAAATCAAGGATCCGACCCAACACTACCACGTGCCCTTGCTGCTGAGCCCGTTCGGCTACTCAACGTACCGCGGCAGCTGACTTTCTGGCGCGCGGGGGCCTTTGTTGAATAATGTTCACTGTTGACAAAACCGCGCGGCCACGCTAATATGCGCTGGGTTTTCCCAATCCGGCAAGAAGTCCGGACGGGCCTCATTGAGGGAATGTTTTGCGGTTGTCTCGGAGATGGGTAGCGAGGAGCGATCTGCAAATGAAGACGAGCAAGCGTCGGCGTTCCGAGGACGCGACGGGATTGGTGCAGGCGGCCCTGGAGCAAGTGCTTCCGGGCACGGAGCTGCCTGATGACGCGCGCATTTTCTATCGATGGCTGGACGAGCGTTACGTTCACGCAAGCCAGCTCGAGCAGTCAGAGCCGACCCGCTACTTGCTTGAGGATCTGGAGCGTCGCGGAGAGCGGCTCGCGGAAGCGCTCGACCAGCTGCACAAGATCCAGGAGCGCCTGCTGGAGCGCGAGGTGCAACTGGCCCGCGTCGAGGGCGAGCTGGCCCACCGCGACCGAACCACGCGTGCGCTGGAACAGGATCTCACCGAGCTGCAGAGCCGCTACCGTACCGCGCTGCAGGTCACCGGCGAGAGCCGCCGCCTGAAGCGCGAGCTGGAGAACGAGCTGAAGGCGCTGGAAGCCAGGCTGTCACACGTCTCCGTCGCGAACGACGAGCTGAACGCGCACGTCGAGTATCTCAGCGGCCTGCTCACCGAGGCGGACGCGGCGCCGGAAGCGCAGCCCCCGGTGGATGTCCCCGGATCGCCCGCGCAGCCGCCGATCAGCGCTTCCTTGGAGCCCGGCTTGAGCCCGCACGCGGCGCACCTTCTTGAGGTGCTCGATGCCGCCGAGGCCCGGCTCGCGGCGAGCGATGCCATCCACACCGAGGAAACCATGCGGTATCGGGAGATTTTTGCGGCGCAAGACAATCACGTGCGCAATCTCGAATGCGCCCTGGGCGAGCGAGACCGTCGCATTGAGGATCTCGAGCGGATGCTGGCCGGCTGGCTGGTGCGTAAGGCGATGCGAGTCACGCAAGTTGTGCGGCGAAGATCATCGCGAGCGTGACCGCCCCGCCACGATGAGCAGGGCCCGTGGGCACCATACCACCTGCTCCAGGAGATTGCCGCCCCCTTCCCGAAGGCGCCGCCCATGGACGCTGGCAAGATAGCCCCCGGGGGCGGGGTTTCCAGGCCCGATGTCGGTGCCCGGCCAGTTGAAGCCTCCACGCCGCAAGACTCCGTGGCGCTGGGCTCCACGGACAGCGAAGCGGTGCGCCGGGCGGCCCTGGCGAAGCTGCTGAAGCACGGCACGCC
>VGFD01000474.1 GCA_016868975.1 Armatimonadota bacterium
CCCTCGGGCACCATGGTGTCGTAGCCGTCCGGCAATTTTGAGATGAATTCATGACAATGTGCAATTTCGGCGGCCTGCAGCATTTCGGCGTCCGTTGCTTCGTGGTTGCCATATTTGAGATTGTCGCGCAGGCTGCCCGAGAACAGGATATTGTCCTGCAGCACGAACCCGATCTGGCGGCGCAGCGAGTCGATGCGGGCTTCGCGCAGGTCGATGCCGTCGATGGCGATGCGGCCGCTCTCGGGATCGTAGAAACGGGGAATCAGGCTGATTAAAGTCGATTTTCCGGCTCCGTTGTGGCCCACGATGGTCGTCACCGTGCCGTAGGGAACCTCGAACGATACGTCGTCGAGAATCGCGTGCTGGCCCTTGACGTAGCGGAAGGTGACGTTTTCGAACGCGATGGATTTTGCCGCCGGCGGCAACGCAATCGCGTCCTCGCGATCGTGCACTTCGGGCTCGATGTCCTTCAATTCGAAGATGCGCCGCGCGGCCAGCAATCCCCGACGCAGGTTGGAGATGGTGTTGGTGATGCGGGTGAGCGGCGTGCTGGCCAGCAGCAGATATCCCCAGAAGGCCATGAATTCGCCGAGCGTCAGGTGCTTGTTGGCGACGGCGTAGGCGCCATATCCGATGACGATCACCAGGCTGATCGTGGAGATGATTTCCACCATCGGATTGTGCAGCAATTGCATCTTGGTGACGCGCATCGACAGGTTGTACGATTCGGTGCTCACCTCGCGGTAGCGCTCCTCCTCGTAGTCCTCGCGGCCGAACGCTTTTACCACGCGGATGCCCGAGATGGTTTCCTCCATCTGGCTGGTGAGGTCGGCCTCTTTGTCCTGCGCGCTGTGGATGACGGTTTCGACGCGGCGGTCCAGCTTGTCGATCAGCCACGCGGTCACCGGCGTCAGGAAGAACGCGAGCAGCGTCATGATCGGGTTCTTCACGATCATATAGGTGACGGCGCCGAACGACACCAGCACGTCGTTGAGTAGCATGATGATTCCCGCCGCCAGCAGGTCGGTGACCACGCGGATGTCGTCGGTCAGCCGCAAGATGACGTCGCCGGTGCGCGCGGTCGAACCACGCCATCGGCAGCATCTGCGAATCGCCTTGATGGTCGCGTTGTTTCCGTACGCCATCATATAGGCTTGCACGTACAGGAAGGCGCCTTTGATCACCGAGGTCCCGACCAGCGCGGTCCTCGACGTACCGGCCGATGCCGATGTCGAGCTGGCCCCCGTCCAGTATTCCTTACCATGTACGAGTGACCTTTCTTCAATCCCTTTAGGTGAACCACTTCCGCCCCGGGTCAGCCACTGCACGAGGCGTATCGCCGCCAGGCCGACGAGATCGTGCGTCTCTCCGCCTGTCGCGGACCACCGGACAGAACGCGGGTGGTGGTTCCCGTGCCACGGCGGGGATTCCGGCAAGCACCCAGCGCTTCCAGGGGGTCACCCCAGTCCCCATCCTCCAGCGCCGCCGCCGCATACTCCGGCGACTCCGCGAAGCGCTCCAGCAACGCTTCCTGATAGGCCTCGGCAGCGTCGTCGTGGATGTTGAAGGAAGCAATGTCCATTGGAATTCTCCTCATCAAAACGAGCTTGAATTTCATTCGACAAAGAGCGGCCCCACCCTCCCGGAAGGGTGCCGCGGGCGCGCCATGCGGGTAAGGGAACTACGGGGCACCACGCCGGGGCTCGGGAAGATTCAGGTTGTGATCGCATGAGAATTTTCGTCGTCCACGGGTTCCTGAGCCCGGAGGAATGCGACGGCTGTCGCGCGCTCTCCGAGCAGGCCGGCAGCGTGGAGGCTCCCATCACCCCCTCCACCGGCTTCCAGACGATGAAGGAGTACCGCAGCAACGACCGCGTCATGCTGGACGACGCGGCGCTGGCGCAAACCGTCTTCCAGCGCCTCCGCCCCTTCCTCCCGCCGCGCCGCGACGCGTGAGAGCTGCTCGGCCTCACCGAGCGGCTCCGCGTGCGCCCCGAGACCGGCAAGACGCTGGTGTTCCACCACGAGGTGCTGCGCGAAGGCGCCGCCGTGACGCAGGGCGTCAAGTACGTCATGCGCACCGACGTGATGTACCGGCCGATTCAGGTCGAGTAGAGCACGAACTGCCCGTGGCGGGACAGCGGCCGCAGCATCGGCTCCAGCTTCAAATCCGCCGCCGTCACGTACGCCTCGTCCAGCAGCACGTACCTCACTCCATACCGCTCGATCAGCTTCTCGAGCGGCTCCCGCACCACCGGGAAGAGCGCCTCGTACTTCGTCAGGTCTCCGCTGTGCCCGCCCCACAGGATGCTCTTGCCGGACTGGTAGCACACGAAGTCGGCGTACATCGTGGGCAGGCACAGCACACCCCCGTCCTCCCGCGCCTCCAGGTCGCGGACGACGGCCACGAGATCCGGCGGCAGCGCGGTGGTGTGCTCGGTGAGGCGGCTCCAGACGTACCAGTAGAACAGCGCGATGGCGGCGACGCTCGCGGCCGTCGCAACGACGAACGCCGTGCCGATCCGCGTCTGCAGGTGCTGCCACGCGTTCACCGCCAGGGCCAGGCTGAACGCGGTGGGGAAGACCGCGGATCGCATGTACAGGTGGCCCGGTCCGAAAACGCGCAGCGGCCGCACGAACGTCGTCAGCACGGCGCCGACCAGGATGGAGGCGGCCCACGCGAACATGCGCTGCCCCCACCACTCGATGTGCAGCACCGGCGCGGGCAGGAAAAACATGCACACGAGGAAGGGGTTGTCTCCCAGCAGCCGCACGGCCGGCCGCCACCAGCCCTGCGTCCAGCCTGCACGAGGCGCCGCCGCCGCTCCGCCGCTGCCGTAGATCGGGGAATCCTGCACCGCGTGGGCGCTCCGCCACGGCTGGTTGCGGCGCCAGAAACGAACGGCGTGGAAGTGGTTGCGGACCACCTCGAGATACCATCCGCCGGTCACCACGAAGGCGCCGCCCAGCCCGGCCACGGCAAAGCCCAGGTAGCGCCAGTCTCCGAAGAACAGGCTGATGACGAGCGCGCTGAGGCTGAAGGCGGCGGCGGTGGTCGAATGGGTCAGGAACAGCGCCGTGACGGCTCCCACGCCCAGCACACCCACGGGCCAGGGAGCCGCGCCCAGGCGCAGCCCGCCCGCCATCTCCGCCGGCAGCAGGTAGCGGAACACGAGCAGCATGGCGACCGAGCTGAGCAGCGTCCCCAGGGTGCGCGGATTGAGGTTGCGCGTCTCGGAGATGAGCTGCGGCGTCAGCGCGTAGACCAGGCATCCGACCAACGCGGCCCCGCCGTTGTTGGTCAGCGTCAAGATCACCGCGTACAGCAGGAGCATGTGCGCGGTGTCGACCAGCGGCGTCACCACCCAGCAACAGCGGCGCAGCCACGCCCGCGGCAGCAGCGACAGGAAGATGACGAAGCCCGGAGGATAGGACTGCTTCTCGTCTTGCAGCAAGTATTGCGGCAGTCTTACGGGAAGGCGGCGGTGGCGGCGGAGCCAGTCGGCGCTGGCCAGGTAGTACCAGGTGTCGACGCCGCCGGGGGTGCTGCGCACGTGGATGGCCAGGCGCAGCAGCAATGCGGCCACGGCCAGCGTGCCGCCAACGAGCCAGGGTGACGGTTGCATGGGGAGGAGGCGAGTTCGTGAGGGTCTCGCCGGATCCTCCCGAGGCGAAGGACCTGGCGCCCCGAAACCTACGGGAAGGGATCCACGTGTTCGGGAAGCGGAGCCATTCCTTCCGAGGCACGCGCGGCCTTGCCCCACATCCGGCTCACCCCGATCAGCACCGTCGCACCCAGGACCGCCAGCATGCCGAGCCGCTGCACCGCATCCACCGACGCGGCTCCCGCCATGGTCGCGGCCACCGTCAGCAGCGCCCCGATCGTGAGGATCGCGAGACCGCATAGCAGGCCAGGTTCCCCACGACAGCCGTGCCCAGGATGGCACCGGCGGCCCCGATCCCACCCCCGACCCGGGCGGCGAGGAACACCGCCAGGGCCCCCACGGCCGCCGTTACGGTCTGGACGGCCAGAATCCACTGCGGCTTTCGCACCAGGTGGAACACCGTCTGGTAGATCCCGCACATCTGGTCGACTGCCACTGCACACCCCAGCAGGATGAGGATGGGAACCGAACCGGCATAGGACGGTCCGCCGGTAAGACCGACGATTTCCCGTCCGAAAAGAGCGATGCCTCCTACCGCCCCCACGTAGATCAGGAGCAGCATGAGGTGGGACGCACGGAACAGCTCGGCCAGCTCGTCCTGTCTTCCCTGGTCGAACAGACGGCTGGCGCGCGGCGTGAGCAGCAGCTTGACCGCGACGCCCAGCTGGAAGAGTCCCCCGGCCAGGCTGGCACCGAACGCGTACACGCCCAGGTCCTGGCTGCTCAGCAGGTGGCTGAGGATCACGCGGTCCCCCTGCGTGGCGATCCACATGACGACGATGAGAGGCATGCCAGCGTGCCGGAGCAGCGGTAAGACGGGTTCGAGAGGCGGAATCCGTAGCGATGCGTGCCGCTCTCGGGCAACGCCGGCAGCGCGATCCCCAGATCCTGGACGGCGCCGTTGCGGAAGCGCAGCGTGCGGCGATCCACAACCT
>VGFD01000475.1 GCA_016868975.1 Armatimonadota bacterium
CATGGAGATGAAGGTGACCGAGCGTATCAGCGAGCTGCTCCCGGTGATCGGAAGCGCCTTCGGGTGGCGCGCGATCTCCCGCGAGCTGGTGGGATTTATCCCGGCCATTGGACCCGGCGTCAAGGGGAGTATCGCGTACGCAGGCACGGTCGCCACCGGCGAGGCGGCACGCTGGTATTATCAGACCGGGCATCACCTTGCGCCGGATGAGCGCGCCCAGGTGTTCAACGACGCGTTTGGAAAAGCCGGCGAGCTGGTCAAGCAGGCCAGCGCACTCCTGACCGGCATGGGCCATCACGAGCGCCGGCAATTCAACGAGGCGCTGGTCAACGAGCAGGCCACGCTGCCCGAGACGGGGGCGGAAATCGTCCACGAGGGCAAACCCATTCAAGAAGAGTCGCAGCCACCGGTGGGGGGGCCAGGGGACGCCGAAGACGACACCCCCTGGATCAAACCAGATGTGGCCGAAAGCGACTCCGACGTCGGGACCGTCGAACAGCGTCCCCGCAAAAAGAGAAAAAAGAAGGACGAGGCATGACCCGCAGGCTCCTTACCATTGCACTGCTTCTCGGATTGTGCGCGGCCGGTCAGGCGGCCGAGCCGGGCTCGAAGGACGACCCCATCATCACCCGCAGCTACCTGGAAAATCTCCACTCCTGGCAAGTGACCAATCTTCAGGACGGGCAGACGCTGAGCCTGGACATGGGCGTGACCTTCGTGCTGCGCAGCGGCAAGGCCGCCGTGGTGGGGGTGGGCGCCGAGGGACTGGTCGACCTGACGGCCGGGCGCGAGCTCAAGGACGGTGAAAAAATTGTTGCCAACCACCTGATGCTCTCGCCGGCCAGCGATCGACGGGGCCTGCGCGCGCAATCCTCGGTCGTGCTGCTGACCCGCGGCCTCACCCGCTGATGGGGCGGCCCCTGTCGCGCGGCGTCCTGTGGGTGCTCGTGGCGCTCGGCATGGCGGCCGGCGCGTACAGCCTGGTCCACCGCGTGCAGGCGGAGTCGGCCAACCGCACGGTGCAGCTGGTGGTGGATTATTTCGGCCTGCAAGATTTCTGCGAGGCGGAAGGCGTTCAGGCATCCAAGGCGCTCGCCCAACTGAAGGGCGCCGGCGTGAACGCCATCGCATTTCCGGAAAACAATGCGGAACGCCTGCGCGACGGCGGGCGCATCGCCTACTACGGCGGCGGCGATTTCGTCCGCGCGCTGCGCTCGCGGGCCGAGGTGGCGCCGGCCGGAATGATGGCCGGCAACCGCGTGCGGCTGGATCCCAAACGCGCGTACGTGGTGGTATCCGACCCCGCGCTGCTTAAAGAGCTGAAAGTGTACCTGAGGCTCGCGCTGGGCTCCGCGCGCATGGCGGACGAGGGGGCGGCAACTCCATCTCCCCAGGAAAGCGGCATCCCGTCACTGGAGCGGTCGCTGGTAACACCCGCGCCGGGCACTGAGCCAAAGCCGTTTGTGCCGCGCTTCCGGGTCTTCCCGTCGGAGCAGCTGGTGCGCGAAGACAGCCGGAAGAAGCCGGTGGCGCTGGAAGTAGACACCAGCGAGCGCGCCCTTCGGGAATTGAGCATGGGATTTTCGCGCGACGACCTCGCGCTGGCTCAGGAAGCCGGCCTCGACGTCTACCTGCGGCCGGAAAACCGCGCCTCGTTTACCGAGCGCGACGTCAAAGAATATTTCTCGATCATGGGAAAACTGAAGCGCTTCGGCGTGAAGGGGATTATTTTCTCGGGTGGCAGCAACGAGGTCGTCGGTTTCCCGGACGCGCTTCCCACCACCGTGGAAGCGATGAGGGCCCACGAGCTCATTTTCGGAAACATCGAAGTGCCGACCGTGGATGCGGCGCAAAAGGGCAGCCGCACGCTGGGCGTGCAGCTCTCCCCGCAGACGGTGCGGGTCATGTCATTCTCCCCGCAGGTGCAGGCCAAGCTTTCTCCCGAGGACGTCGTCGACAAGTTTGTTCTCGGCGTGCGCGAGCGCAACATCCGGCTTCTATACCTGCGGTTCTTCACCACCGCCGAACCGGGCAAGACGCTGGTGCAGACCAATCTTGATTACATCCGCGCGCTGGCCGACGCGCTGGAGAGTGCCGGCTTCCACCTCAACACCGCCCAGCCGTTCGCTTCGCTGCAGCCCCCGCTGTGGGCGCTGTTGCTGATGTCGCTGGGCATGGCGGCCGGCGCCTGCCTGCTGCTCGGCGCGCTCATACCCCTGACCGCGAAGCACGAAATCGGGCTGATGGCCCTTTGCGTCGTGCTCCCAGCCGCCCTTGACGTGATGGGACGCCAGGCGCTCTGGACCAAGACCGCGGCGCTCGGCACCGCGCTGGTCTTCGCCTCACTCGGCCTGGTGCTGCTGCTGCCGCGCCTTGCGCAGGTGGGCAGCGAGTCGTCGCCGGCCCAGGCGATGTGGCGCGCGGTGGTGTGGCTGACCCAGATCACCCTGCTCAGCGTGGGCGGCGGCGTCATTCTTGCGGGATTGCTCGCCGCCACTCCCTTCATGCTGAGCGTGGATCAGGCGCGCGGCATCAAGCTGATCATGCTGCTGCCCCCGGCCCTGGTGACCTGGTACTACGTGACGCGCGTGGCGCCCAACCGCTTGAACCCGTGGACGGCGCTGCGCACCCACGTGTCCTTCTGGCACCTCGCCGTCTTGGCGATTTTTGCCGGGGTAGGCGCGTTCTACATCCTGCGCACCGGAAACGCGGCCCCGGGCGCGGCTTCAGATTTTGAGATCTCGCTGCGCAATTTCCTGGAAAACGTTTTCATCGCGCGCCCACGCTTCAAGGAATTCGCGCTCGGACATCCGGCCTGGGTGCTGGCCGCCCTGCTGGTCTGGGAGCGGCGCGCGCTCAGTTGGACGTGGGTGCTTGTGCTGTGCGCCGGCATCGGACAGGCGGACATCCTCGACACGTTCTGCCACATCCACACGCCGTTCCTGGTTTCGCTGCTGCGCGTGGTGCACGGCCTCTGGCTGGGCGCCCTGGTCGGATTCGCGGTGGGCATCGCGACGCTCTGGCTCTTCTGGAAAGGAAACCCACCGGCGGATGCGCGAAGTAGCGGTTCCGGACAGCAGCCCGCCGCCAGCGAGGTGCTCGTCGCCAACCCATGACCGGGAGGTCTCTTATTGTGGACGATCTTCGGGAACAGATCCGCGCGCAAGAAGGCGGACTCGAGCACCTCATGCGCAAAATCCCCGGCTTCTCCGGCTACAAGGACCGCGAGCAGCGCCGCCAGGCCGACGAGATCCAGCGCCGCTTCCTGGCCGACGCCCTGACCCGCGAGCGCGAGCGGCTGAGCGACGTGGGCAACATCCTCCTGTCCAACGGCGGCCTGCAGCTCATGGACGACCTCGATCGGGTGCGCACCCAGTTCAGCGGCGTGATCGACCGCATCCGCCATGCCCCCCAGGGCTATGCCGGCTTCTTCGACGCGATTCGCATCAACGAGGCCGAGCTCGACCGGGTCTACGAATACGACCTGGGAATGGTCAGTGAGGTGGCGTCCATCGGCGAGGGAATTTCCGCGCTGGCGAACGCCGCCCAGACCGGCGAGGCCTTCGGGGATCGCCTCCGCGCAACCGAAGCGCAGATCAAGGCTCTCAACCAGAAGCTTGACGAGCGCAGCAAAACCATGATGGGGGTGTCGTAAAATGCCCAGACTTCTCGACGTGATCGAGTACCACGATCCGACCGGCCAGGAAATCGTCCACAAGATTCCCGAGATGGGTCCGGCGGACATTCGCATGGGCGCCCAGCTCGTGGTGCAGGAGACTCAGGCGGCGGTGTTCTTCCGTGACGGCCGCGCGCTCGACGTCTTCGGCCCGGGCCGCCACACGCTCACCACCCAGAACCTGCCGCTGCTCGATACCGTCGTCAAGTTCGTGGCGGGCGGCAACACGCCGTTCCAGGCGGAAGTCGTGTTCGTCAACCAGAAGGTCTTCCAGGACCTGAAGTGGGGCACGCCGCAACCCATCGACCTCACCGATCCCGACCTGGGCTGGGTGAGCCTGCGCGCCTTCGGCTCGTTCAGCATCCGGGTCTTCGACCCGATGAAGTTCATCACCACGCTGGCGGCCCAGCAGAGCACCTTTGACACCAGCCAGCTCAACTCGTGGCTGAAAGGGTCCATCCGCACCCGTCTCAACGACCTGCTCGCGACCAACTTTACCAGCTACGCGAAGATCCGCCGCGACTTCGAAGAGCTGTCCGCGGCCATGAAGATGAAGGTCAAGGAAGACTTCGCGGCTTACGGCATCGAGTTGCGCGACTTCTACATCCAGGACATCTCGGTGCCGCCGGAGGTCCAGGAGGCCTTCAAGGAGCGCGCCAAGATGGGCGCCCTGGGCGACCTCAACAAGTACACCCAGTACCAGGCCGCGCAGGCCATGCGCGACATGGCCAACAACCCGAACGCGGGCGGTGGGGCCATGGGCATGGGGGCCGGCATGGGCATGGGGATGATGATGCCCCAGATGATCCAGAACGCGATGGGCGGCGGCCAGCAGGCCCAGGCGCCGGGGCCGCCGGCGGCCCCGGCCGCCCCGGCGGTTGGCGCCGCGGCGGGGGCGGCGGGCGCGGC
>VGFD01000476.1 GCA_016868975.1 Armatimonadota bacterium
GTTCAGCGCATGGACCGCGAAAGCGCGCCGATCCTCGCGCTCAATGGAAATCTTGATCGCACTGGATGTTCGTTTCTGGATGAATGGCTCGACCAGACGACGTCGCCCGGGGAACGAGTCGTCAACGTCGACCTGAGCGGCGTGCGCCGCTTCGACGCGCGCGGCCTGGCGGCGCTGGTGTCCGCGTTTGAGCGGTTCCGATCGAGCCGTCGGGTGCTTCGGGTGGTCAGCGCGTCGGACAAGGTGCGCAGCACCCTGGAACGCCAGGGGCTGGACTTTATGCTCAAGGCGTATTAGGCAGTCTCCCGCATCGGGTCCAGGAGGATACGCGTCGGAACGTCGTCCAGACCGAAATAACGGTGTTGGATGCGATCCTCGTACACTTCCACCACGCGGAAGCCCGACGGGTCCTCGCCCAGTGGCATGCCGACCGCGCTGGTGGTGACCATTTCCAGGTCGCCGTCCCAGCCGCCGGCGTTGCGGTGATAGTGGCCGGCAAACACGGCCGCCACCTGCGCGTCGCGGAGCAGCGCCAGTGCAGGCTCGCGACGCACGCGGGGAATGGTGAAATACTGGTCGCCGTCGTCCGGCGCGTCCAGAAACCAGGGATGGTGTTGAAGCAGCACGATGTGCCGGGGATTCTTCGCGCGCGCCGCGGTCAGCGTGGCGGCCAGCCATGCGTGCTGCGCGTCCTGCTCGGCGGCCGCCCGGCTGGGATCGTGGTAGAGGCAGGTATCGATGACCAGATAGCAGACTCCGCCCAGCCAGAATTCGTACCAGTCGTCTCCAAAGTATTCGCGGTAGGACTTCAACGCGGAGAGGTCCGGCGAGTCACCGGTGTCGTGATTTCCGGGCAGGCAGATCACCGGGATGGACGGATCCACCATGCCCACGATTCGGAAAAACTCCTCGTTCTGCGCGTGGTACTGGGGCCCGCCCGGCATCGCGTTGACCTGATCGCCGCTGATTACCAGGAAGCGGGGACGCAGGCGGTTGACCTCGGCAACGGTGCGCTCGAACAGGACGGTCTCGCGATCCCAGCGCTCGTCTTTGTCAAACATCCCGAACTGCGGATCGGCAGCCTGAACAAAGAAGTACGGCCCCTGCCACTTGCTCTGGGAAGCGAAGTCGTAGGCGGCTATCTGGTGCGCGCGGGCCCGCAGAAGCATGCCATCATGGTACGGCAAGACCCCCCCAGGCGCCTGCCCTTCCAAGCATTTTTCAGGAGGGCGCGGTATGCTGACGGCACGTTCTACCATCCGACCCCCAAGGGTCCCAGGGAGCCATAGAGTGGCCGGTCTCGACATCCACGGCGCGAATGTCCGCCTGTTTGACGACCTCGACCGAATGGCGTTCGGCCATACGGGCGACGTTTCGTCATGGTCGAAACAGACGAAGCACATCGCCTTCCGCGCCCTGGAGCACGCCGCTGAAGTGGGACTCACCGCCGCCCGCGACGTCGTTGACACCGCCGACGGCGAGCGCGCCCGCCTCGCCGCCATCGAGGCGGACAACCGCCGCTACGCGAGCGTCGCGCAGGGGCTCGCCCAGGGATACGGCGACATCGATTACTGGTCGAAGCGCGCGAAGTCCCTGGCACTCGAAACCGCGGCCACGGTCGCCACCACCGCCGCACTGTGCGACGGCCCCATGGCCGCCGCCCTCTCGGACACCCTGAAGCGCGCGCTCACCCAGGCCGAACACCTCGGCTTCGACGGTTACGGGGACACCACGTACTGGAGCCAGCGGACAAAAACCATGGCGCGCGAGCTGGCGCCCCTGGACACTCAGACGCTGAGCGCGCAGTCCCAGGCCGCCGCGCCGCGGGGCCAGCAGCTTTCCGAAACCCTGCGCGATCTGGCCCGCCCGCTCGCAGAGAGCGTCGTGGGACTCGCGATCAATCATTACGGCGACGTCGACGCATGGTCTAAGCAGGGAAAGCTGGTGGCCTTCCGCTCCGGCGCATACGCCGCCAACACCGAGATGGCCGTTGCGTCGCAGCGGACGTACAACGACGCCGAGCGGGCCGCGGCGCTGGCCGACATCGAGGCCCTGGGCACGAAATTTGAGCAGCACGCCGAGCAGGTCGCGTGGCACGGCCTGGGCGGCACCGACTACTGGTCGAAGCGCGCCAAGCAGTTTGCCCTGCGCGCCGCGCGCGAAGTGGCGGAGGTCGCCGCGAAGTACGACGCGGGGATGGCCGCCACGGCCGGCCCCTTCCTCAAGCAGGCGCTGCAAGAGGCGCAACGTGCCGCGTTCGATGGATATGGGGACACCGGCTACTGGAGCGGGCGGACCAAGGACATGGCCGCAGACGCCACCTTCGCGATGGCCGAGGCGCGGGCCGCGCTGAAAGCCGCCGTCGCCGTGACGGGGGTGCCGGACACCGACGCCGCCCGCCTGGAAGCGGAAGTCGCCAGCAATCGCATCATTGCCGAAGAATTGCAGGCGGTCGCCGCCGGCCACAGCGCGGCGCTGGCCCCGGTGCAGAAACGGGTGAGCGATCTCGCCGGCCAGATCAACCCACTGGTCGCGGAGGATCGCAAGGTCGTTGGCCGCATCAAGACGTTTGGACTCGGCGGGCTCGGCGGGCTCCTGCTGGCCTCGGTCACCAGCGGCCTGGGCAGCGTCCACCCGGCCTTGAGCGCCGTGCCCATCGTCTGCGGGCTGGCCGGCGCGCTCGGCTTCGTGTACAGCATACACCAGCGCCAGAAGCACGCCGACATCACGGCGAAATATGAGCCGCTCAACGAGGAATATCAATCCAGCGAGGGGATGGCAAAGCACCTCTCGCGGCAGGCTTCCCGGGCCGCCTCCCGGGCCGCCCAGGCCGAGGCCGCCCGGGATAAGGCGCAGGGCAAATTGGACGTGCTGCGCATGGCGGACGCGGTGAACGGAAAGCCACGCTCGGACGGGGGCGTGAATCTCGAGGACAGCAGCGTGATCATCGGCGGACTTCGGGTGCCGCGGAAATAACCATGCACGGGCTGTACGTAATGGCCACCGTCGGGACGGTCATCGCGTCCGCAATCGTGGCCATCTGCGTCTGGCGGCTGGCCGAAAAATCCGACCGCGGCTGGCTTGCGGCGCTCTTCGTCGGTGCCCTGCCCATGTGCCCGCTGGCCTATTATTACGTGCGTCTTCCGCTGGACGAAATGCTGCGCGATTTGCTGGGCAGAACCTGGCCGTATCTCGCGCTCAAGACCCTGGAGGCGCCGGCCACGGAGGAGCCGGCGAAATTCTGGCTGGCCCTGCTCCCGTATTTTCGCGCCCGCCTGAACCGGCAGAACTACGTGCTGGCCGCGGTGTGTCTGGGCTTTGGCTTCGGCATCGGCGAGATGTGGTTCATCGCGCGACTGGTCGCGCCCACCACGCCGGACCTTCCCTGGTATAATTATTTTCCGTTTCTTTCCGAGCGCCTGGAGGTGTGCTTCATGCACGCCGCCTTCACTTCGCTGGTGCTCGGTCGGCTGGATCGCCTGCCCCGCGGCGTCGGGCTGGCCGTGTTCGCCCACTGGCTGGTGAATTTTCCGATTTTCGTGTTTGCCTGGCTGGGAATTATCGGAGGAATTCGCGGCACGATCCTCACCCTGTGGACCGCGCTGGGCTTCGTGGCCGCGTTCGTCTTCTTGCAGATGCAATACGCCGGCAAGACCACCCTCAAAGGTCTGCTCGGCACCTCCGTGTGCCCGGACTGCGGACAGGAATATCCGCGCCCACTGTTGGCTCTAAACCTTGTGACGTACAGCCTGGAGCGCTGTCCCCACTGCCGAAGGTGGCACAAGGTCTAGCGGGGAAGACCCCCGCCAATGTACGCCTGCACCATTTTTGTCAGCGCCTTTTTGTTGTTTTTGGTGCAGCCCATGATCGGGAAGGCCATCCTCCCCTGGTTCGGGGGCAGCGCCGCCATCTGGACCACCTGCCTGTTGTTTTTCCAGCTCGTGCTGCCGCTCGGCTACCTGTACGCCTACGCGCTGGTGGAACGGCTCAGCGGGCCCGCCCAGGGGAAAGTGCACCTCGCGCTGCTCGCGGTGAGCCTGCTCAGCATCCCGCTCCAGCTCAGCCCCACCCTGAAGCCGGGCGGCAGCGAGGAGCCCATCGGGCGCATCCTGATGCTGCTGCTGACCTCGGTGGGCCTCCCCTATTTTTTGCTGTCCACCACCTCGCCGCTGCTCCAGGCGTGGTACTTGCGCACCAACCGAGAGGGCCTGCCCTACCGCCTGTTCGCGTTGTCCAACCTGGGCTCGATGCTGGCGCTCCTGACCTATCCCGTGCTGTTGGAGCCGCGCTTCTCCACCCAGGTGCAGATGCGGGACTGGTCGGCCGGCTACGCGCTGTTCGTGGCGCTCGCGGCGGGATGCGCCTGGCGCGCGCTGCGGCTTCCCGAGGCGCCGCCGGAAGCGGAGGAGGAATCCGCCCCGCCGCCTCCCCGCGCCGCGCAGGCGTGGCTCTGGCTGGCCCTGCCCGCCTGCGCGTCGGTGCTGCTGATGGCCATCACCAACCACATGTCGCAGGACGTCGCCGCCATCCCGTTTTTCTGGGTGATCACGCTGGCGCTGTACCTCCTTTCATTTATTCA
>VGFD01000477.1 GCA_016868975.1 Armatimonadota bacterium
CGCCCAGGCGTTGCACTCGCGGCGCCGACGGTCCTGCCGCCGCGCCGCTGAAACAAACAGTCTTCCTCGCCGACGAGCCAACCAAACAACCGATCATGCATGATGTCGGCCGGACGGGATATTTCATCAGCGGGCACGAAGAGACGCGGCCCGCATCTCGTGCCCAGGAGCGCTTCAATGATCCGCCGCCCGCTCGCCGTCATCCTCGTCTTGTGTTTTGCAGCATTCGGCTGCTCAAAGTCCCCGGAAGCCACGAAGCCGGAAGTGCAAGCCCGCTATGACGCCATGGATCAGGCGGTGGGGAAAGAGGACGTGAAAGCGTATATGGACCTGCTCGACGAGAAGTGCGTGCTCACCCGCAAAGACGGGAAGACCATGACCCGCGAGCAGATTGAAGTGAGCATGGGGGATGCGTTCAAAGCAATGAGCCAGACGGTAAGCAACACCCAGGTCGGCGAGATCAGAGGAAGCGGCGACACCATCGTGGCCATCGCCAGCGCCCACCAGGAGGCTACCTATACAGACCCGCGCGGCCAGGCCAGCAGAATCACCCTGGACAGCCGCACGCGGGACACCTGGGTGAAGAAAAACGGCCAGTGGAAAATGAGCGCCAGCACCGAGGAAGTCAGCGAGATGGCCTTCGAGACGCCGGAGCCCTCGCCGAAACCGCCGCAGAAGTAGCAGGCTGGCGGGCGTGCCAGCGGAAGCCCACGCCCTGCACTCGGCCGTGGATGCGCAGGCGCGCTTCTCTCTGGGGAGTCACGCCACGACCTGCTCCCCCAGCAGCCCGTCCACCTCTTCCTCGCTGTAACCCGCCTCGCGAAGCACTTCGCGCGTGTGCGAGCCGCGCTCCGGCGCGGACGACGGCGTGGGCTGCCAGCCGTTGACCCGGACCGGGTTGCCTGCCTGGACCAGCGTTTCCGCGCCGTGCGGGATTTCCACCCGCATGCCGCGCGCGTGCGCGTGCGGGCTGTCGAACGCTTCCGCGAGACCGAGCACCGGATCCACGCAGCAGTCAACCGCTTCCAGGACCGCCAGCCACTCCGCGCGCGGCCGGCTCGCGAAGCGCGCCTCCAGGGCGGCCTCGACCTCGGCGCGGCGGGGACCCTGGGCGAGTCCGTCGCCGCACAGCTCGGGCAATTCCAGCGCCGCGCACAGGCGCTCCCAGAACTTCGGCTCCAGCGCGCCAACCGCCACGAACTGGCCGTCGGCGCAGCGGTAGTAGCGGTAGCACGGCACGGATCCAGAAAGGAGTCCGCCGCCCGGGGCCGGGGACGCGCCGGTAAACAGCGCTTCCGCCCCTTGCAGCGCGAGCAGCGCCATGGCGCCGTCCGTCATCGAAGTGTCCACCCGCGCGCCGCGGCCGGTGCGCGCGCGCTGGTTGAGCGCCGCGAGGATGCCCACGGCGGCGAGCAGCGCGCCACCGCCCAGGTCCGCGACCTGCAAACCGGACGGGACCGGCGTGCCGTCGCGGGTACCGGTCACGGACGCGGCGCCGCTCCGCGCAAGGTAGTTGATGTCGTGGCCGGCCCGCTGGGAGAGCGGGCCGCTCTGGCCGTAGCCGGTGATGGAGCTGTAAATGAGGCGGGGATTGGGCACCGCCAGGGTGTCGTATCCCAGCCCCATTGAGTCCATCACGCCGGGGCGGAAGGACTCGATGAGAATATCGGCCCCCGAGGCAAGACGGCGGGCCGCAACGCGTCCGTCCGGGTGGCGCAACTGCAGGCACACGCTGCGCTTGCCTCGGTTGAGCCAGGCAAACCCCACGTTCACCTCGCCGGCCAGGGGCGGCATCCAGCGGAGATAATCCCCGCTCGCGAGGTCTTCGACCTTGATGACGTCGGCGCCCAGATCCGCAAGTATCAAAGAACAAAACGGGCCGGGCAGCAGGCGGGAAAAATCCAGCACCCGCAGCCCGGCCAGAGGGCCCTGGGCCGTCAAGCGGCAGCCTCCCGAGGTGCCTCCGCCGCGGGGGGTTGCGACTTCGCGAGGCCGCGAATCCACTGGCCGTAAACCCAGATGAGGATTGCGGTCGCCACGCCGATGCCGGCCATGATGTACCACACCATGCCGACGTTGTGGGTGTTGTAGAGCAACTGGGTGACCACTTCCGGAGTCTGGTGGGTGAATTCCACCAGTTTCTGGAAGGCCTCGCCGTTGGGGATGGCCTTGACGGCGTCGGCGGCCATGCCCTTCTCAATGAGGAGGTCGCGCGAGAATTGATCCTTGGAGGCGTAGTGGTCGTACATCTGCATGGCAATGCGGCCTTCCAGCGTCCAGCCGATGGCCAGGGAAAACTGGGAGAAGCCGAGGTACATGGCCTTTTTGTCGGCCGGCGCGAAATTCCCGATGAACTCGCTGAACTTCGGACTCGATAGCATCTCGCCGACGCTGAAGATGGTGATGGCGAAGACGCACATCCAGCCACCGGTCGACCAGCCGCACATGAACATCGCGACACTGGCGAGGAGCGTGCCGATGACCATGCTGGTGGTGGCGCGCATTTTTCCGCTCAACGCGGCAAACAGGAAGCAGGTGAGCATGATCAGGCCCGCGTTGAGGTTGAGCAGGCCCTCCGGCTGGATTGCAGTGCCTTCGGCATTGGTGACGACAAAGAAGTTGACGATTTCGTTCGTGCTCTTGCCGCCGGGGAAGAGCGTGTGCATGATCTCTTTCGTGTTCACCCAGTCGTCAATATAGGCCGGCAGCACATCGAACAGGGCGTTGAACATGAACCAGAATCCCGAGAAAATCATCAGGTAGGTCCATACGTGCGGCTTGGCAAGCTCCTGCAGCGATTCCTTGAAAAGGTTGGTCTGCGGCTTGCCATTCTTCTTCTCTTCCTCAAGGCGCGCCAGGCGCTCTTCCTTGCCTGGCTCCTTGTAGGTGAGCAGGAGCAGGAAGTTCAAACAAATGATCACGGCGCAGGCGATGAAAACGTGCGACCATGCCATCTTGCGCATCAGACCCGCGAGCAGCGGACCGATGAATCCACCGATGTTGACCGTCTGATAAAAAATTCCCCAGGCCACCGACGAGTTGTCGCGGCGGGTGCACTTGACCAGCGTTCCCTGGATGCCCGGCTTGAACACCGCGGTGCCCAGCGCCAGCAGCAGCGCGCCGGCAAAGAATCCCCAGTAGGTGGGGAAGGCGGCCATCACGAGGTATCCGAAAATCTTGATGATGGTGGAGCAGAAAATCGTCTGCTTGTATCCGTACCGATCGGAGAGGCCACCGGTGAGCACCGGCACGAAGGACTGGGTCAGCGCCCAGAAGGTGAGAATCGTGCCGAACTCGGTCATCGTGACGCCCAGGCCGCCCTTGGACACCGGGTCCTTGGCGTAAAGCGTGGCGACGGCTTTCACGCCGTAGTAGGCGAGGCGCTCCACCATCTCCATCCCGCCCACGACCCAGAAGACGTAGGAGAAGCTGGCGATGGCCGCGATCAGGGGAAGCTGCGGAACGTCGGCGAGGGCTTCCTGGGTTCCGCTGGAAGGCCCGGACCCGCTGTTGGACTGGCTGGACACGACGAATACCTCCACTTCAATGCACGACAAAGCGTCCCCACCGGGACGCAAGCGGGGGCATCATAGCACGGGGCCTTGCGCCCGTCGTTACCCGGAGGTTAACAAAATGCCTGAATAGATCTCAACCGGCGGCGCGCTGCTGCTCGTCCTGGTGGCCCGAATCCTCGGCCGGAAGCTCGCTCTTCAGCCAGGGCAGCATCGCGAAGATGGCGCCCGCCGCGGCCAGCACGCAGACAATCAAGAGGGCATAGAACCTCTTGTGGTCCCACTCGGTGTACAGCTCTCCAAAAATGCCGGAGAGCTTGTTGCCCACCGCGGTGGAGAGAAACCAGCCGCCCATCATCAGCGAGCGCATGCGCGCGGGGGCCATCTTGCTGACCAGGGAGAGGCCCATGGGCGACAGGCACAGTTCGCCGACAGTGAGCATGCAGTAGGCCCCGAACAGCCACCACGGAGACGCTTTCACCTCGTTCGGCGTGCCGTCTCCAGTCGCCATGCTGGCCAGCAGCATGATCACCGGACCGCCCGCGGTGAGCAGCAATCCGATGCCGATCTTGCCCGGCGTGGAGGGCTCCATGCCGCGCTGCGCCAGCGAGCGCCAGAAGGCGATCAGCAGCGGGGTGAAAATGATTACCAGCCCCGGGTTGATCGACTGGAACAGCTCGGCGTTGACCAGGTGGAGCTTTTGCTCTCTGCCGAGCATGGGCGTGGTGTCATCGGCGCGCGCGTAAATGGCGTCAAACTGCTTCTGGGTGACCGTGCCGGGGGCCAGTTTCTTTTCTTTTTTCAGCGCCTCGTACGTCTCGTCGGACACGATTTGAAGCTGGTCGCGCGAGGGGCGCGGGGTGTCCGAGCCGGCATTGTCGTAGTAGCTGAGCGGAGCGTCCTCGGCAAACTCGCTGAACTTCTCGGTAACGAATTTCACCGGGCCGGCCGGCCGCCGATCGGTGTTTTCCACCGCCCAGTCGGTGAGCGCCGTGCCGTTCTGGTGGAAGATCGCCCAGAACACCACGACCACGCTGAAA
>VGFD01000478.1 GCA_016868975.1 Armatimonadota bacterium
TACTTCCCCCAGGCTTAGGGGTCCGCGCCCGGGCTCCAATTCATGATCAGACTTGCGCCGCGGACCACTCAGATAACCCCGACGGTGGCCTTTTCGACCGGCAGCAGCCCCAGCATCGTGTACTGCAGGCGGGTTTCGCTCAGCACCGGGGCTTCAGCGTCCGGAGCGGCCTGGCGGTAGACGCGCTGCCAGACCACCGGGCGCTTGCCGCTGGTGCGGCGCTCCTGCTTCTTCTTCGCGGTGCGTTTCTCGATGGCGCGCTGGAGCAGCTGCTGAGCGCGCCCCTCGGTCTTGCTCTTCGCGCTTCCCTGGGCGCGCTCGTGGCGATTCTCGGCGTGGGCTCTCTCCCGGTCATGCTCGCCGCGGCGGAGCTGACGGCGCGCCAGCTCTTCCTCGCGAGCGTTGCGCGCCGCGGTGGCGGCGCCCTCGTTCTCGCGGATGACGCGAGCGCGGGCGCCCTCGCCGGAGGGCCGCACGGCGGCCAGCGCCGGATCGATCTTCCCGTCGACCTCGTCAATTTCCACCGCGTGCCGGGCCGGCTGCTCTGCGGCGATCCGCTCGCGCTGGGCCTGCTCGGCGGCCAGGTTGCCGGGATGCTGGCCTTCCCCGTGCTGGCCGTGGTCCCCGCCGGAGGCAAGGTTGCCGATCGGCGCCACTGTGGCGTTAGAAGGCTCGGCGGTGGGAATGGCGGTCTCGCCGCGAGGCGGCTCGGCGCTCTGGGACAGGGCTCCGGGCGACTCGGCTTGCGGCGCCGGGACACGATCCCCCAGCAGATCCACGATTTGCGCGGTCAAGCGGCTTAGCGAGGAAGAGGCGGCGAACAGCGGCTGCTCCCCGACGTGCGGCGTGATGGCCTCCACGGCCGGCGTCGTCGGCTTCGCGGCGTCGGTGACTGGCGTCGTGGGCGCGGCGGCGACCGGCGTCGTCGGGGCCTCGGCGATCGGCGTGGCTGCGGGGATGGCTTCGCTCGGGGCAGTGCCCGTTTCTTCAGGCCGGGGACCCGCAGTCTGCGACGTCGGCGTCGGATACGACACCGCGAGCAGCGCGGCGGCGTCCACCGTGGCGAAGCGCTCGGACAGCGGGGCCGCTGGCCCGTCGACAGCGCGGGGCCGTTCCGCTGCCGTCGAGTTGCTCATCGTCTCGTCAAAGGCGGCGGGGATGACGGCGAAGTTCACATTCCCGTCGGGCCGCGCGTCGAAAGCGTTCCGCCGGTTGAAGGCCTCGACGAAGCCCGGTGCCACGTCGACATCGGGCGCCCCTGGGGCGTCCGTTGGAGCGACGTCGAAATCCCGCAACCCGTCGAGCGGGGCCACGTCGAGGGTCGTCTTTGCACCGTCAACCCCGTCCACCACGAGGTTGCGCGCGCCGTCAAAGGCGTCGACGGCCGTGTCCACGGTGCTGGTAATCGCGTCCCACGCCGAAGCGCCCACGGCCTCGATGGCATCCCCGACCGGGCCGAGAACCTCTTTTGCGCCGTCCCACACGTTGGAGGCCACGTCGGACACCGAATTCCAGGTGTCGCCGAGCCATTCCGTGCGGTCCCAGGCGGACTTGCCCACGTCAGAGACGCCGCCGTCCATGCCCAGCGCGTCCTTCGTGCCTTCCCACACCGAGGACGCGGTGTCGCCGATCCACGACGTGGCGCCGTCCCAGGCGGAGGAAGCCACGCTCTCGACCACGTCGCCGACCGGCCCGAGCGCGCCTTTTGCGCTGTCCCAGACCGACGAGGCGACGTCGGTCACGCCGTTCCAGGCGGAGGAGGCTACCTCGGAGACCCCCTCCCAGGCCGAGGAAGCAAGCGACGTGACCACGCCGGTGCCCGCGTCCACCGCATATTTCGCGGTGTCCCACGTCGAGGACGCCAGCGAGGACACGCCGTCCCACGCCGAGGAAGCCAGCGACGAGGCGCCTTCCCACGCCGACGAGGCAAGCGAGGAAACCGCGCCGGTGCCAGCGTCCACCGCCCACTTCGCGGTGTCCCAGGTGGACGAGGCCAGCGAGGACACGCCGTCCCACGCCGAGGACGCGAGCGACGACGCGCCGTCCCAGGCGGACGAGGCCGCCGAGGACACGCCGTCCCACGCCGAAGACGCGAGCGACGACGCGCCTTCCCAGGCCGCGGAGGCGGCGTTGCTCACGAAGTTGGTGGTGCTGTCCCACGCCGACGAGGCCATTGAGGAGACCCCTTCCCACGCCGAGGAGGCCAGCGAGGACGCGCCTTCCCACGCGCGGCTGACGGCGCCCGAGCCGGCGTCCACCAGCCAGGTGGCGCCGTCCCACGCGGACGAGGCCAGCGATTGTGCGCCGTCCCAGGCCGAGGACCCGAGCGAAGTCGCGCCGTCCCAGGCGGAGGAGGCCGTTTCGGTGACCTTGTCCCAGGCGGTGGAGGCCATCGAAGTGGCGCTGTCCCACGCGGAGGAGGCGGTGCTGGTCACGCTGTTCCACGTGGAAGAGGCCAGCGAGGTGGCGCCGTCCCACGCGGAGGAGGCCAGTGACGAGGCCCCGTCCCAGGCGCGGCTGACCGCGTTGCTGCCCGCGTCGACCAGCCAGGTGGCGCTGTTCCAGGCCGACGAGGCGAGATTCTTCGTGCCGTCCCAGGCGGATGAGGCGACGTTCCTGGTGCCTTCCCAGGCCGAAGAGGCAACGTCCTTCGTGCCTTCCCACGCGGAGGATGCGACGCCGGACACTTTGTCCACGCCCTGGCCGACGAGGGAGGACAGGCGGTCCCAGGTGGATCCGCCCGCCTCGGAGACCGCCTCGGTGGCCGCGTTCCACGCGCTGGACGCGGTGCCAGCCACCGCATCCACGCCGTCGGAAACCGCATCGGTGGCCGCGTTCCACGCGCTGGACGCGGTGTCGGTAATGCCGTTCCACGCCGAGGAAGCCGTGCTGGAAACCCCGTTCCAGGCCGACGACGCGCTGTCGCTCACCGCGTCCACGCCGTCCGAGACGGCTTCGTTGGTGGCGTTCCAGGCAGCCGACGCCGTCTGCGTGGTGGCGTTCCAGGCCGAGGAGGCGCCTTCCGCGATCGTCTCGGTGGCGCTGCCCACCGCGTCCGAGGCGGTGTCCCAGGCGTTGGAGACGGCGTTGGTGCCGGCGTTCCACGCCGAGCCCGCGGCCTGGGTCGCGCTCGAGGCCACCGACGCGACAGCGGATGTGGCGCTGGACGCGGTGGACGAGATCCTGTCCCAGATGCTGCGCGATTTTGGCTGCTCCTCGGCCTTGGGCGCCGCTTCCACTTTCGGCGCGGACGAGGAGGGGAGCGACGGCGTCTGCGGGCCCGCCCCGGGCGACGGTGACTGGCTCCACAGGAAGCTGTTCGTGGTCCCGTTGGACAGCGCGCGGTTGCCGAACCCGACGACTTCCTCGTCGCGCGAGGAGTAGATGTCGTGCTGCGGCGTCGCCTGCTGCTGCGCCCGGGGAGATTGCTGCGCGGCCGGCGCCTGTGCGGCGGTGCGGTTGGGGGAATCCACCTGCATCGACTGCGGCGACGGCTGCCCCCACAGGAAAGAGGAGGCGAAAGTCGCGTTGTCGTTCGTGGCGGGGACTTCCAGGTGGCGGGCCGGGGTGGTCTCGCGCGATGCCGCGGGATCGCTGGCCTGCGTTTCGGAAATTGCCGGGGCCCCGTCTTTTTCGGCGGATGCTTCTTGTGTGGGCGCTGGAGGGGGCGGCGTGGAGGGAAGCTCCGGCGCGATGGGCCCCGAGGGCATGGGGGGCGCCACGCTCGACAGGAAGTCGCTGAGCGGCCAGGAGAACGGGGACTTTTCGCTGGCCGTGGTCGCCTCAGTCTTTTCCGCGGGCTCCGCGGTTTTTTCAGTGACAGGCGTTTCGCCAGCGGCCGGCTCATTCGTCGGCGTTTCCGCGGCGGGTTCCGTTTCCTGCGGGTCTTCCGTTGCCTTCGCATCCTCGACACTCGGCTGCTCACCGCTTGCCGCGGCTTCGAAATCGTCGTGCTCGTCGTTTTGCGGACCACTGCGATACGCGTGCAGCTGCGCGAGGAGGTCGGACTCGCTGGAGTTTTCTCCGCCGGCCTGCTCTTCCAGCTCTGCGCGCTCCTCGTCGCTCAGCGAATCAAGCTCCGCGCGATCTTCCGCGCAGAGCGAGGAGTCCGAATCGGGCTCGTCGTCCTCGCGCGCGCTGGGCGAAAACGTATCGGTCTCGTCAATGGTCGAAACCGGCTGGGATTCGGTGGTGTCCGCGGCCACGCTGGTTTCTGCGGGCTCGTACGAAGAATAATCGTATGAGCTGCTGCTGCTTGTCGAGTCTGCTGACCCGATCTCGCGAATTTCCTCGTCGGACATTCGTCGGCGACCTCTCCCACGTGCTTTCCCCATCATGTCAATGGCGTGCCGAGAAATTGTAAACGAGATGTGAACACGCCAGGGAAATGTAAACGAACTGTTGCGAAATCGTTAACAGTTTGTGAATGCAAAGGAGCCGGCCCGGCCGCCGCCAAGGATCCGACGTGCGGATCCTCATCCTTCTGCTCATCCTGATGGTCGCGGGTTGTGCCCCGACCGCCACGCCCAG
>VGFD01000479.1 GCA_016868975.1 Armatimonadota bacterium
TTCGAAATCGTTAACAGTTTGTGAATGCAAAGGAGCCGGCCCGGCCGCCGCCAAGGATCCGACGTGCGGATCCTCATCCTTCTGCTCATCCTGATGGTCGCGGGTTGTGCCCCGACCGCCACGCCCAGCGATCCGAGCGTGCGGATCGCGGTGAACGCCATCGAGGGCGGCAAGGGGTCCGTGACCATCGCGTGGTTGAACGCGGTGAGGCCGCTTGTCGAGCAGGCCGCCGGCCGTCCCCTGGAGATCGTGCAGGACGGGGGCAGCGACGAGTCCTTCAAGTCGCGCCTCGTGCTGGATCTGTACGGCCGCACCGGCGCCGACATCTACACCTTCGACAGCCTGTGGACCGCGCAGATGGCCAGCGCCGGCCTGCTCCGCCCGCTTGACGGGTGGCTCGGCGCGTGGCCCGAGTGGAAGCAGTACCCGGACGCGATGCGCCGCATGGGCGAGTATCGCGGCCACGTCTACGTGCTGCCCTTTCAGACCGACGTGCGCGGCCTGTATTACAGAAAGGACCTTTTTGCGCGCGCCGGGCTCCCCGGCCAGTGGCGCCCGAAGAACTGGGCGGAGATCTTCGCGGCCGGCGAGGCGCTCAAGAAATTGCCCGGCGTGACTCCCATCCAGTGGAACGCCTCGAGCGCGTTCGGGGAGGCGGCCACCATGCAAGGTTTCTACCTCACGCTGCTCTCGGCCGGCGGGGATCTCTACAACTGGCGGCGCCGGAAGTGGATCGGCGCCAGTGACGCCATCCGCCGCACCCTGGTGTTTTATCGGGAATTGTACGTGAACCGCCGCCTCGCCGACGTCGGCTTGCAGCTTGATCCCAAGGGCCGCGAGCGCTCGTTCGAGCGATTTCGCGACGGCAAGATCGGCATCTATCCGGAGAGCACCTGGATGTGGCGTGAAGTGCTGCGCCCTGGCAGCCCGTGGGGCATCGAGAACCGCGACGACGTGGTGGGCTGGGCCCCGATGCCGGGCGGCGGAATGCGCGGCGACCCGCGCCGGGTGAGTATTTCCGGCGGCGACGCGTTCATCGTCAACCCCCACTCGCTGTCGCCGGAGCGCGCCTGGGCGGCGTTGCGCGCGCTGTCCTCGCGGGAGTCGATGGAAATTCGCATGAAGCAATCACCCTTCATCCCGGCCCGCCAGGACCTGCTGGATGACGCGTCCTTTCGTGCCGACAAGGAGCTGGCCCGGGAAGTCTCCGAGTCACTGGCGGCCACTCGCTTTCGGCCCGGGTTTCCGGAATACCCGCGGGTTTCCGAGCTGGTGCAGCGCATGGGGGATCAGGTCATTCAGGGTGTTCCGGTCGACACCGCCCTCGCGGACTACGCGCGCAACCTCAAACGGGTCGTGGGCGAGAATAAAGTGGAGTAGGCAGGGCGCTCCGCCCCGAGCCGAGAATCCGCGGCGCGTGTTCCTCACCCGACGCCTGCTGATCCTGTTCTTGCTGCCGGCCGGGCTTTTGCTGTTCATGTTCTTGCTGGTGCCCGCCGTGTGGTCAATGGGGCAATCCTTTACGAATTTCACGCTGCTCGGCCCGGACGCCCTCTCGTTGAAGTGGCTGGGATTTGAGAATTATCGCCGGGCATTGCACGATCCGGCTTTCTGGAAAAGCTTCCGGGTCAGCGTCATCTACGTGGCCGGCTCCGCGCTCGTGGGCCAGGTCGTGGTGGGGATGCTGCTCGCGCTCCTCACGCAGGGCGGCTCCGGAGCGGTGCTGCGGGTGCTCGCGGTGATGGCGTGGATCGTGCCGGGCGTGGTGGTGGCGATCTTGTGGAACGTCTACCTGCACGGCGACGACGGCACGCTGAATCGCGTTCTCGGCATGGTGGGAATTTCCGGCCCCAACTGGCTGATGGATCGGCCGCTGCTGGCCATTGTCGTGTTTAACACGTGGCGCGGCGCGGCATTTTCCATGCTGCTGTTCGACGCGGCGCTGCGCTCGATTCCGGCCTCCTACCTGGAAGCGGCCGCGGTGAGCGGCGCATCGCCGTGGCGGGGATTCTGGGACGTGACCTTTCCGCTGCTGCGCCCGCAGCTGGTGACCGATTTGATCCTGATCACCCTGTGGACCTTCAACGACTTCGGGCCTTACCTCTTGACCGGCGGCGGGCCCGGCCAGCAGACCGAGGTGCTGCCCATCTACACGTGGCGCACCGCGTTCCGTTCGTTCGAACTGGGCTACGGGGCGGCGCTTTCGACCATTCTCCTGGCGGTGAATTTCGTGCTCGCCGTGGGCTACCAGCGGATGTTGAAACGATGAGCCGGGCGCCGCGCACGCTGCTGATGGGATTTTTCCTGGCATGGTTCGCCCTGCCGTTCGTCTGGCTGCTCAGCGCCCCGTTCTCGAAAACCCCGGGCTTTCGGCTGGCCTTTCCGGATTTTACCCTGGAGAATTTCCCGCGCCTGCTGGAGACGCGCGGCGCGCTGCACGCCTTCGGAAATTCACTGCTGCTGGCCGGCGTCACCATGATCGTGGTGGGACTGACCGCCACGCTGGCCGCCTACGCGCTCTCGCGGCAGTCGTTTCGGGGGCGCGACCTTGTTCTCTACTTGCTGGTGCTGTTTTCCAGCGTGGTCACCGGGGTGGCGGCGGTGGTGCCGTTGTTCACCATCACGCTCAAGCTCGGCCTGCTCGATACCCACCTGGGCGTCATTCTGGTGCTGTGCGGCGGCCTGCTGCCGACCGCGATGTTTGTCATCAAGGACTTCGTGGACGGCATTCCGCGCGCGTACGAGGAGGCTTCGCTGATGGACGGGGCGACCCCGTGGCAGACGTTTCGCAACGTCGCGCTGCCGCTGTCGACCGGCGGGCTCGCGGTGGTGTCGCTGCTCACCTTCGTCAGCGCGTGGGATAATTTCCTGATCCCCTACATTTTGTTGCGCAGCCCGGAGCGATTTCCCGCGTCAGTGGCCATCTACTCGTTTTTCAATGAATTGGGACTGCCGTTTCTCAACGTGCTGGCGGCTTACGCGCTGCTCTACACGCTGCCGGTCCTGGCGCTGTACTTGATCATCCAGAAAGTATTCGGTTTTGAATTGTACGGAGGCATCAAGGGATGACCCGAATCCGCATGGACGCTCTCACCCGCCGCTTCGGCACGGTCGTCGCGTTGCACGAAGTTTCCATGGACGTGCAGCCCGGCGAGTTCTTTACGCTGCTGGGGCCGTCCGGCTCCGGAAAATCCACCCTGCTGCGCATCCTGGCCGGGCTGGACGCGCCCAGCGACGGCCGGCTGCACTTCGACGCCGACGACGTGACCCGCGTGCCGGCCTGGCAGCGCGGCGTGGCCATGGTGTTCCAGAATTACGCGCTGTACCCGCACATGACCGTCGAGCAGAATATTGGCTACCCGCTCAAGATTCAGCGCACCAGGTGGTACGACATCACGAAGCGGGTCAAGGAAGTAGCCGAGGCGCTGCAGATCGACCACTTGCTCAAGCGCAAGCCGTCGCAGATTTCCGGCGGCCAGCAGCAGCGCGTGGCGCTGGCCCGCGCGGTGGCCCGCAAGCCGCGCCTGTTCTTGTTCGACGAGCCGCTGTCTAACCTCGACGCCCGCATGCGCCTGGAGGCACGCTCGTTCATCAAGAAACTGCAACGGGACGAGGGCGTCACCGCCATTTACGTGACGCACGATCAAACCGAGGCCATGGCGCTTTCCGATCGAATCGCCGTGCTGGAGGGCGGACACCTCCGCCAGGTGGGCGCGCCTCGAGAGGTGTACCGCAATCCGCTGAGCCCCTTCGTGGGGACCTTTGTGGGCCATCTGCCCATGAATCTCGTCAGCGGTGACGTGCGCGGCGCCGACGTCTTCGTGGGCGGCATCCGCGTCGCGGACGCGGGAGACGCAAAAGGCGAGGTCCAGGTCGGCGTCCGCCCCGAGGACGCGCGCTGGACCGACCACGGAGTGCCGTCCCGCGTCCTCTACTGGGAGGATCTGGGCAGCGAGTACCTGCTCACCGTGGACATGCAGGGACAACAGGTGGTCGTGCGGCATTTTGGAGATCCGCCGAAGCCCAACGACCCGGGTTTCGTCCTGATTTCCCACGCGACCGTGTTCGCATCGTGAGAGGATTGCCATGGCAACCGTAAGCCCGCACCTGCGCTCGCTGGACGCCGATGCCTTCGCGGCGGCGCGCGCCGCCGTCCCCGCGGGGTTGGGGCGGCTCGGGGAAATTGCCACGCGAGTGGCGGGCATCCAGGGGCTGCCGCGGCCGGCCGTCTCCGGAAAGCGCCTGATTCTGCTGGCCGCCGACCACTGGGCCGCCAGGGACGACAGCGCGTGGAGCCGACTGCAAGAGATTATCCGCGCCCGGGCGCCCATCAACGGAATCGTGGCGCACGGCGGCATCGACCTGCAACTGGTGGATTGCGGGCTGGAGGCGGACCTGGAGGCGGGCACCCCCATGGATCGGATCCAGGGGGAGTCACCTTCGGCGCCCCCTGGACTCCCCATCCTGCACCGAAAAACCGGCCCCGGCGCCGGGGACATCGCGCAGAAGCGCGCCATGGAG
>VGFD01000480.1 GCA_016868975.1 Armatimonadota bacterium
CGACCGCCGGGTCTACATTCCGCACTGCGCCTGGGAGACGCTGTTTGTGGACGGCGAGCGCAACGTGGACTGGCTCTCGCCAGCCGTCGCGAGCGGCAAGTTCGTGCTCGAAGAGCGGGGGATGGGGCCTTCGCCCACGGTGCGCACCGCGATGGAGGGCGCGCAGCCTGGCGAGTCGCTGGAGCAGGCGGTTCAGTTGGACGAGTTCTACATGGCGCGCTTGCGCGAGATTCTCCCGCTGCTGATCCAGCACAATTTTTGCGAGCCGCGCGAGGGCATCGAGGAGCCGGCCGGCGACGTGCTGGCCGAGGAAGTTCCCTGGACCGACGAGATGATCGCGACGCCCGAAGTGCGCCAGCTCATGTCGGAAATTATCGCCGGCCGCCTGCTCACGCTCGACGACACGCTCTCCGCGATCGACGCCTTCGGAGGGACGCGGGTGGTGCGCTTGCAGAATGGCTGGCGCACGCACCGCGGCCGGGTCCGCGAGCTGAACGAGGACGCCCTCGCGCTGGTGGAGCAGAGCAGCGTGGTGCGCTCGCGTCCCATGCGGTTCGCGCTCTATGCGGTGGCCGACGGAATGGGCGGTCACGAGGCCGGCGAGATCGCCAGCGAGATCACCTTGAAGGCGCTCTCCACCGAGGTGCTCGGGCGACTGAACCTGACCTCCGCGCGAGAGTTCGGGCGCAACATCCTCGACCACGAGTTTCTGGAGGACGTGGCCTCGCGGGCCATCGACCGCACCAACGAGATTCTCCGAGAATATGCCCAGGACGTCCACGCGAACACCCGCAAGAAGCCCGGCTCCACGCTGGTGTTCGCCCTGTGCAGCGGGCCGGTGGCGACCATCGGGCACGTGGGCGACAGCCGCGTCTATAAGATCCACGCGGACGGCACCCTGGAGCGGATCACGCGCGACCACTCCCCGGTGCAGCGCATGGTGGACCTTTGCAAGATCACGCCCGAGGAAGCGTTCTACCACCCCAACCGCCACCAGATCTATTCGAATATCGGGATTTCGCCGTCGCAGCTCACCAAGGGCGTGGAGTCGCGCTACCTGCGCGAGGGAGAAGGACTGCTGCTGTGCAGCGACGGGCTCAGCGACATGCTGCGCGACAGCGAGATCGAGAACATGGCCCGCGCGTGCCTGCGCGATCCGCGGCGGCTGGCGCGGCTGCTGGTGGACGCCGCGCTGGAGGCGGGCGGCATGGACAACATCACCGTGGTCGCGCTGGTGCGCAGCCCCGGTCCGCTCAAGGAGGAGCGTGAAACCCCGCAGAATGTGCGGGACGAAATTGAGGAGGCGGACGCATGAGCAACCCCGCGGAAGAAACGCCGAAAGCCGAAGAGGAACCTGGCAAGGGCTGGAACGAGGTGGAGGAAGTGCTCGGTGTTTCCGCCGAGGACGACGCGCCGTCTTTCAAAGAGCCGGAGTACGCCGACGAGGGGTCGGAGACGTCCGAGTCGGAGGGTGACGGCGTGCGCATGCACGACCAGCCGTTCGGGGAGGCGCCGGCAACCGAAGCCGCGGAGCCGGCCGTGGAGCCCGTCCCGGCCGCGGCGGAGCCCGAGGAGGCGCCGGCCTCGGCCAGCGAGGCCTCCGAGGAGACCCCGGCCTCGTTCGAGGAGGCGAGCGCCGCCCCGGTGGAGCCGCCCGTGGAGCAAGCGCCGCCCACCCGCGCCGTAGAGGCCACGACCGCCACGGCCCTCACCCCGGTTGCGCTGCAAGAGGCTCTGGTGGGCACCGAGATGGTGGTCGGCAAGGTGAAACTGGTCATCGAGCAAGGGATGAGCCTGGGCAAGGAATTTCTCCTGTCTGACGAGGAGCTGCTCATCGGCCGCCGCGATCCTGAACAGGATTTCATCCCGGACATCGATCTGTTCGACCAGGAGTCGCCCAACAATCGCTACATCTCCCGCCGCCAGTGCAAGATCTATTTCAAGGAGGCCGGGCTCTTCATCGAGGACCTGGAATCGTCGAACGGCACGGCGCTGAACAACCACGCGTTGAAATCGAACGAGTCCACCCGCCTGAAATTTGGCGACAAGGTCCTGGTCGGCCAGTCAGTGATGCTGCGCGTCAAGAAAATGGGCTAGCCAGTCGCAGCGCGTCGCGGTTTGCGAGCGGATGTTCATCGGAACCGAGAAGTAAATCGCAGCGCGAGACCGGCCAGCAGCAGCCCGCCGGCCCCCGCGGCGAGGCCCAGCGCGAGATCCTGGCGACGGGCGCGCTCGACGGCCTCGGCATAAGGGATCCGTCGGAACGTGACCATCGTGTAAAGAGACGACCAGTGGTCTGGAAAGAGCCGATGCAGCACGTCATCGGCCTTCTTTTTTGCCAGGTAGAGCGGGGATACCACCCGGCCGCGCATTTCCACGAAATTCCGCAGCGACAGATCGGCCAGCGCGTCCGTGTTCGGCTTGCGCATCCCCGCATAGGTTTCAAACACTTTTTGCCAGTCCGGAGCCAGCGCGTCGATGCACTCGTCAAGCGCCGCGCAATCCTCGAAGGCGGCGTTCATCCCCTGGCCGTAGAACGGCACCACGGCGTGGCAGGCATCGCCCAGCAGCGCCACCCGGTCCTCGACGTGCCAGGGGGCGCAGCGAATGTAGACCAGGGAGCTGACCGGGTTGTGACGGTAATCCTCGACGAGCGTCGGCATGTGGGCCACCGCGTCGGGGAATTGCCGGGTGAAAAACCGCAGGACGTCGTCGTCGGTTTTCAGCGCGGCAAAACTCTGCGGCCCCTCGAAAGGCAAAAAAAGCGTGCAGGTGAACGAGCCGTCCAGGTTGGGCAGCGCGATGAGCATGAAGTCGTGGCGCGGCCAGATGTGCAGCGCGTTGGTGAAGATGCGGTGGCGGCCGTTTCCGCGCGGGGGAATGTGTAATTCTTTATAGCCCCAGTCCAGGTAATTCTGGTGATAATCGAAACGATCGCGGCGCTGCATCCAGGCGCGCACCGCCGAATAGGCGCCGTCCGCGCCCAGAATCCGCGGCGCGTCAACCGAGCGGACGGCGCGGGTCTCCTCGTTGAGCACTTCCAGGCGGCCCGGCTCCACGCCAAGGCATTTCTCATGGAAGTGGATTCGGACGCCGGCCTTCTCCGCTTCGTTGAGCAGCAGCACGTTCAGGTCGTGGCGCGACACCGAGTTGAGGTGCTCGCCGGGATCGGTGCTGTAGCGCTGCAATTCGGTGCCGCCGTCCAGGGAGTGGATCATGCGGCCGTGCATGGGAATGCCGCTGGCCAGCACCTGTTCGCGCAGGCCGGCCACTCCCAGCGCGTGTAGTCCTCGCGTGGACAGCGCGAGGTTGATGGACCGCCCGCGCCCGACCGGCTCGCGCCGCATGTCCCCGCGCCGCTCGTAGACCTGCACGTCGTATCCCCGTCGCGCCAGGAGAACGGCCATCAGGGAGCCGGCAAGCCCGGCGCCGGCAACCACGATCCGCTCGCTCACCGCGACAGCACCTCCTCAAGCACGCCCACGAAACGCGCCACGTCGGTGAACGTGTTGTACAGCGGGACGGGCGCCACGCGGACGACGTCGGGCTTACGGAAGTCCGAGATGACGCCGTGCGCGTCCAGGGCGTCGGAAACCGCGCGCGCCTCGTCGCCGTCCTTGAAGCGCAGGGAAATCTGGCAACCGCGCTGGTGCGGATCGCGCGGCGTCACCACGCGGAAGTGACCCGCCGGGAGCGCGTTCAGCCGCTCCATCAGGTAGCCGGTCAATTTCAGGGATTTCTCGCGGAGCGCGTGCATGCCGACTTTCGCAAACATGTCGTACGACACGCGGCAGGGCGCCATGGAAAGCACGGGCGCGTTGCTGAGCTGCCAGCCGGCGGCGCCCGGGTGGGGCACGAACGTATCCCGCATCTCGAAGCGGGTCGCGGGATCATTGCCCCACCAGCCGGCAAATCGCGGCAAATCCAGCGCCTGGCCGTGACGCTCGTGCACGAAGCAGGCGCCCGCGGCGCCGGGCCCGCCGTTGAGATATTTGTAGCTGCACCACGCCGCAAAATCCACGCCGTCGTCGTGCAAGGAGAGCGCGAGATTGCCCGCCGCGTGTGCGAGATCGAAACCCACGACGCATCCCTGGCGGTGGGCTGCCTCCGTAATACGACGAATATCCAGCGCCTGTCCGGTCAGGTAATTCACCCCGGCCAGCATGACCAGCGCCGTCTGGCGTCCCCGCCGCTCGAGGGCATCCAGCACGTCGTCCTGCCGCAGCGTGTCCTCGCCGTCGCGGGGCCGAAGCGCCAGCAAGGCGCCAGGATATCCGTGAAACGCCGCCTGGCTGGCCATCGCGTAGCGGTCGGACGGGAAGCACGGCTCGTCATACATGATGTGGAACCGCTCCGCCGTGGGACGGTAGAATGAGACCATCATCAGGTGCAGGTTGACCGTGAGGGCGTTCATCACGACAACCTCGCCGGGCGACGCCCCCACGATGGCGGCCGCCGATTCGTTGAAGTGCTCGTGATACGAATACCAGGGACGCTGCGCAGCGAAATGGGCA
>VGFD01000481.1 GCA_016868975.1 Armatimonadota bacterium
GGTCACCACGGCGCACTCCATGGCGAATCCCTCGACGTGCTCCGCCTCTTTCTGCAGGAAGCTCACCGGAATCAACAGCGGAAAATAGGCGTTGACGTGGCCCGTCTCCTTGAAGCGACGGTCGAGGTCGCGCTGGATGGCCTCCCAGAGCGCGAACCCGTTCGGACGGATGACCATGCAGCCGCGCACGGGCGAGTAGTCGGCCAGCTCGGCCGCCTTGATGACGTCCAGGTACCACTGGGGATAATCCTTTGCGCGGGCGACGATGTTCTTTGCCATGGGTGCCTTTCTATTGCACAAGAGGTTGGTGCGCCGGTGCTTCTCCCCGGGACGGAGGGTCCCCTACCACGGCGGCAGGGCCCCTGCTCCGGAGGCGCGCGACACAAGTTTACGGGACGTCAACGATTCGCTGCGCCGGGTGCTGACAGGCATTCTTTCACAAAGAGCAACCCCCATGCGGTAATTGCTTCGCGCCGCTTTCTGGACACCCGCCCACCCTTGACTTTTGGTGATGCCCTGGTAAGATCGGGCAATCCCTGGCACGACCTCAATGCAGTGACGCTTGACGGCGCCCCGACGGCATGAAGGAGAACCATGACACAAACCCTTGAAATCCCGAAGACGGTCGACAACGACAACTCAGACCATGCGCCCCGCGTCATGCACATCGTGAAGCGCGACCCCGCCACCGGGCTGGTCATCGAGCCCAAGATCGCGCTCTGCGGCAAGATGTGCGAGAAGGCCCTCGGCGGTCGGCCCGCGGGCGGGATCCTCTGCGAGCGCTGCGAGGCAATGGCGCTGCAAGGGTGGGGTGCTTCGCCAACGCGATAGTCCCGATCTCCTTAGCGCCTCGCTGCGATCCACCGATCCACGGATAGCGTGAGCGGCCCGGACAGCAGCAAGGCGAGCCCCATGCCCGCCAGGACGAGGTCTCCCGCCACGTGGGCCCAGCTTACGGTTGACGCGCCGGAGAAGCATCCGCAGTCGATGTTCAGGCCGCGCCACACGGCGGAGGCCATGGCGCCGGCGAACGTTGTCGTGAGAACGGTGACCACCAGTCCGCAGCTCGTCGTCAGGAAGCCGACGGCGAGGCAGGCCCCCACCAGGATCTCCAGGCAGGGAAGGGCGACCGCCAGCAGGGTCACCAGCGAGGTCGGGACCACGCGGTAGGCGGCAATTTGCTCCGCGAACGTCCACGGGTCGTGCAATTTCTCCAGACCGGCCCACAAAAATACCGCTGACAGAATCGCCCGGGAGCACACCAACAAGATCTCCCGCCGGCTCATGGCGTGTCTCCCGTGGTGCGCGGATTTCCGGCCGCCTCCCAGCCGGGCCAGCCGACCGGCATCAGCCAGAGATTCTCCAGCCCGAGCACTCGCAGGCGTCGCGCCACGTGGAAAGAAGCCAGACACTCTGGCCCGTCACAATAGATCACGACCATGCGAGCCTCCCGGATCCGGGCAAGAAGATCGCCCGCCACCGGACGGTCCTCGACTTGTTCCGCGGGCAGATTGAGCGCTCCCGGGATATGACCGGCGCGATACGCTTCCGGCTCACGCGCGTCGACGAACAACGCGCCAAGGAGAGCGAAGCGGCGCGCGGTCGGCGCGTCAATTTCTCCGACCCGGGCGGGGAGGCGGGGTCGAAAAGGCGTGAGCAGGCCCACCGGGTCTGTCGAGGCGCGGTTCAAAATGACCCCCATGGTGGTGGCGAGCAGCACGAGGGCCACCGCCCCGATCAGGGTGTCAATGAAGCGCATCAGCGCATCACCTGCATTGTCCCGGCGGAAACGCCAAATTGCTCATGGGTGCCAACGCGGCGCAGGGTTTCCTGAGGCGTAATCTTCCCCTCCAGTAAATCTCGGTAGGCGTCCAGCACCGTGCGCGTCTCACGCTCGCTTTCGCGGACAAATTCCAGGCGCAGTAACTTCACGTCGCGCCTCACCAGCAGCGGCACCAGCGAGGCCGCGCTCTGGGCGGCGGCGTTGAACACGGTGTTTCGGCAGCCGACGTCCACAATCACCGGGTGCTCCAGGCCCACGCGATCCCGAAGGGACACGGCACGCTCTTCGCAGGGCCGGCCGCAGGTGCGATAATCGCGCCCGTTGCTGAGCAGGTTGGAATACACGCAGTGCTCCGTGTGAAACGTCGGGATGTGATGGTGTACGGTCACGGCAATCCGGTGTGCCGGCGCGTGCTCGAGCAGGGCCTCGAGCTGGTTCTGATCCAGGTCGTGCGAGGCGGTCACCGTCTCCAGTCCAAGGGAGAGCACGTGACGCGCCGTGATGGAATTCGTGACGTTCAATGAAAAATCGCCATGCACCAGCGGTCGATCTTCGCGCCAATCCGCAAAGTGCATGACGCCAGCCCAGTGGCGCACCAGGACTGAATCCGGCTTGAGCTGATCGATGCGTCGATCGTAGGCTTCCTCGCCCGGCTTGGCCACGCGCACGGTGGCGATGCCCACCTTGAGCCCGGCCTGGCGGGCGCGCTGGACGGCTTTTCCCAGCCCCACCATTTCCATCCAGTCGAGCACGACCTCGTCGCAGCCGGCCTTGATGACGGCTTCTAACTGGACGTCGCTGCGGCATAACGGCACAAGGCGTGGCGGGACTTTCGACGGGGGGGCCGGGGTGGCTTCCAGGAGGCGCGGCAAGGGCGGCGTCTCCGCGATCTCGCGGGGTGGTCCAGCCTCAATGAGAGGCGTCAGGGCCTCTACGATCTGCCTGCGGAGGTGCTTGAGCTCGGAGACCGGCAAGAAAAGTTTTTCTTCGAGGTCTGTCCGCAGCGATTCCAGCCTGAACGGCGTGCCGCCGAACGCGCACAATTTCTCGCGCAGCGTGTCCGCGTCGAGTCCGCGGTCGCGGGCCGGCTGCAGGTTGTTTGCGCTCGATGCCTCGGCTGAGAACGGACCACAGGTGGCGAGCACCCGCATGGGCTGGTGGGCGCTGCCCCGCACGACGAGGTGGAGCGGATTTCGTCCGTCCGGCTCCGCCTGACGAAGGGCTTGCTGCGCCTGGGCCTGCACCTTCGGATCGCTGGTAATCCAGGTGCGGGCGCCGCAGTTGACCTTGCGCAGATCCGGGCCGGGCTGGCCGAAGGTCAGAATCCAGTCATTTCCCTGGCGTCGGACCGAGAATATCGGCCCGCCCTGCTCGGGTTGATCCGGGTGGCCCTCGTCAAAGACAATTCCCATCCCATTCACCGGGATCACCGCCGCAACCGCGGGTCCGCTGGCCGCATCCGCCGCGCCGCCCAGCGCCGGCAGCGGAGCGGACACCTCGCCCCGGGCGGCCCGCGGTGGCTCTGGCAGAGGCGAGACGCGCACGTCGTTTCCGTCGACCCTCGTCACGCGGCCGAGATACGCGCCGCGATGGCGGGGAAACCGTCCCTCCACGAGGGTCTGGTGATCGCTGCCCGCCAGCCAGCCGTCGCTGAACCCGCGCGAGTAGGCGAGGGTCAGGTCGCGCATGTCCTCGCGCAGCCCGCGCTCGTCTGGCGCGCCGCGCTCCAGGGCGTCCACCCAGTGGCGCATCCCCTTCACGGCAGCGTGCACGTAGGTCGGACCTTTCTGGCGACCCTCGATCTTGAGCCCGTGCACGCCGATGCGCATGAGGTCCTTGACGGCGCGGAATCCCGCGAGGTCTTTGGGGCTCAACAGGTATGCGACGTCTCCGAGCGGGCGCTGCTCGCCGTCCACGATGAGGTCGTAGGGAAGGCGGCAGGCTTGCGCGCACTGTCCTCGATTGGCGCTGCGGCCGCCCCAGGCTTCGCTGCTCAGGCACTGCCCGCTCCACGAAACGCAGAGGGCGCCGAGCGCGAACACTTCCAGCTCCAGATCGGTGCCCTCGGCGAAGCGCGCGATCTCCTTCACTGACAGCTCGCGGGCAGGACCACGCGGTTGATGCCGAGCGTCTCGGCGAAGCGGGCGGCCTGGGCGCTGGAGATGGTCATCTGGGTGCTGGCGTGCCGCTCCATCTGGGGACAGACCGATCGGGCGATGAGCGCCACGGCGGGATCCTGGATGATGAGCGCGTCCACGCCTGCCTCGGCGGCGGCATAGACGATGCGCTCCACGAAAGGCAGCTCGGGCTCGAAAATGAGCGTGTTCAGGGTCAAGTAAGCGCGCGCCCCGGCCCGGTGCACCTGGGCCACGGTGTCGCGCAGGGTTTTGAGTGAAAAGTTTTCCGCGCGCAGCCGCGCGTTGAACCCCTCGTCGAGGCCAAAGTAAACGGCGTCCGCGCCGGCCTCCAGGGCCGCGCGAAGGGAAGCGGGGTCCCCCGCGGGGGCCAGGACCTCGGGCTTGCGCATCACCATGGGGATATGCGACGTCGGCCGGCCGATTTCCGTTTCACCGCGGCACGTGCGGCCGCCATGGTTCCCCCCCTTAGAGCGTGCCCAAGGGCTTCAAGAAGTAGAGAAGGAGTCTCATGCGCTTCCTGGAACCTTCCCGCGGCATGACGGGCCTGTAACGGTTCTTCATGATTTTTTTCAGATGC
>VGFD01000482.1 GCA_016868975.1 Armatimonadota bacterium
TTGACCGGAATGCGCGCCGCGTCGTCTTTCACCAGCGTGATGGCAGCGCGGGCCACGTGCTTCATGAAATCGAGCGCCTCGCGATCCGGCGTTGGCGGAACCGGACGGCGGAGGAATTTCTCCTTCAGCGACAGGATGCGCTCCACCGAGGCGTCCACCTGCGCCTCCGAGATTTTCCCGTCGCGCACCGCGTTGAGCAGCGCCTCCAGGGTTTCGAGCTGGGCCTCGCGGGTGCCGCAGGCAAGCACGATGTCAGCGCCGGCCTGCACGCTCATGACGGCCGCCTGGGCCACGCCGAAATTGCGCGCGATGGCCAGCATGGACATGCTGTCGGTGATGATGACGCCGTCGAATCCCATTTCCTGGCGGAGCAGACCGCTGAGAATCCGCTCGGACAGGGTGGCCGGCAGGCCGGGCTGACTCTCCAGCGCGGGATAGGTGATGTGCGCCGTCATCAGCATCTCGATCTTGTCGTCAATGAGCGCCTGAAAGGGCGCCAGCTCCACCTCTTTCAACCGCTCAACGGAGTGCTTCAGCGCCGGGAGATCCAGGTGCGAGTCGGTTGCGGTGTCCCCGTGTCCGGGGAAGTGCTTGCCACACGGGATGACGCCGCCGTCTCGATAGCCGCGGGCCGCCTGCACGCCCATCTCGGCCACGGCAGCTGCCGACTCGCCGAACGAGCGCACCCCGATAATTGGATTGAATGGATTGTTGTTGATGTCAACGCAAGGCGCGAAATTCAAGTTGAAGCCGATGTTGCGCAGATCTTGTCCGTAAATGCGGGCCGCTTCACGGGCATACTCCGGGTTGCCGGCCGCACCCAGCGCCATGTTGCCGGGCGATACCGGAGTCTCCGCGAAGGCAATGCGGTTGACGATCCCGCCTTCCTGGTCGACGCTGATGAAAAGGGGCGCCGGCACCCCGCCCTCGCGGGCGGCTTTTTGCAGGTCCGCGCACAATTCCGTGACCTGCGCGCGGTTCTTCACGTTTTTCGCGAACAGGATGATGCCGCCCCACTGATTCTCAGCGATGTTCTTGCGCAGCGCATCGGTGAGCTCATATCCGCTGAAGTCGACCATGATCATCTGGCCGATCTTCTGGGTCAGGGACATCTGCTGGACGGCGTACAGCACGTTCTCGGAGGCAGTCATTTGAATATTATTCGACATGGAGGCAGGCTAAGCCTTCAGCCGCGTGGGCGGCGGATAGGGGGCGACTTCGGGTGCGTGGAGCTTCATGCGGGCCGCTTCGGATGCGGCCCCGGGATCTCCTGGGTCCGGCAACATCTCGCCGGAAATCGTTAACACCGGGCAATCAACTGGCAACACGGTGTTCACTTTCGTTTTACACCTCGGCCAGAATCCGGCAACAGTCGGCAGGTATCATGGCGGAAAAACCATCGAGGATGCGCCGATGATCCGACATTTTCGCGAGGACGAGTTTGAGATGCGTGAAGTGTGCCGCGTGCTGGGCGTGCGCCCGGAAAATGTGGTCCACCTTTGCCGCATGATGGAGCTTCCGGTCCGTCGCTGCGACGGCGAGCTGATTCTTTCCCGGAGCAGCGTGCGGCGGCTCTACGAGGCGTTGAACCCGGTCTATGTTCCCCCTCTCAAGGAAGCGGCATAGTGGTCCGGGGCGCAACTACAGTCCCACCAGCGTGTCGAAATGCTGCTCGTCGTGCTCCGCGGAGGGCGGCGTCAGCGGATCGTGCGCGCGGAAATGGCGCAGCAGGTAGGCGTCGGCCACGACCTGGCTGCGCGAGTCGTTCACCGCGCCCAGCAGCAGCGACGCCTGGATGACCTTCACCGCCAGCGCGCACCACGCGCGGCAGCGCACCGTATCCGGGCGGGGCCCCAGGAGCGGAGGCAGCGCTCTCTCCAGCGCGTCCAGCGCGTCCAGCACTCCGCGATCCAGTTGCGCCTGGCGCCGCACCATCTCGAAAACCCCTTCGTGGGCACCGTCCTTCACCATGGCGCGGAAGGTGTCGAGCACCAGGATATTCCCGGCGCCTTCCCAGATCGGGAGCACCTGCGCGTCCCGGTAAAACCGGGCGATGGGCCAGTCCTCGAGGTAGCCGTTGCCGCCGTGCAATTCCATGGCTTCCGAGGTGGAGCGCACCGCGAGGCGCGCCGTGCTGTATTTCGCCAGCGGCGTGGCGAGCCGCACGAGGTGCTCGTCCTCGCGCTCGGCGGTCCCCACGAGTATTTTTCCGCGCCGATGCGCGATGGTGAACACGAGGTGCAGGGCCGCTTCCAGCTCCACCGCCAGCTCCGCCAGGGTGGCGCGCACCATCGGGTACATCAGCAGCGGCCGTCCGAAGGTCTCGCGCACGCCGCACCAGCGCAGCGCTTCGGACAACATGCGGCGCACCACCGCCAGGGACGCGGTGGCGTTGTAGAGCCGCGAGAGGTTCACCATCTGCGCCATCTGCACGAATCCGCGGGAGATATCGCCGACCGGCTCGGCCACCGAACCCTCAAGGATAAGCTCGCCGGTCGGCATGGTGCGCGTGCCCAGCTTGTCCTTCAAGCGCTCCAGGTGGAGGTTGTTGAGCCGGCCGTCCTCCCCGTGGCGGGGCAAGAGGAACAGGCCCAGGCCGCGCGTCCCGTGGGGAGCGCCCTCGGGACGCGCCAGCACCAGGGAAACCTGCGCGCCGGCGTTGCTGCAGAACCATTTCTCTCCGTGCAGCGCGTAACGACCGTCGACGCGGGGACGGGCCACCGCCTCGCAGGCACCCACGTCTGAGCCGCCGGCCTTTTCGGTGAGAAACATCGCGCCTTCCCACAGCGTGCTGGTGTCGCGCGAGGTCAATCTGGGCAGATACTGCATTTTCTGCTCGCGCGAGCCGAACTGCTCGATGACGAACGCGGTGCCGTCGGTCAGGCAGATCGGACAGAAGATTCCCTGCTCGAACTGGCCAAAAACGTATCCCTGCGCGAACTTGGCGACCTCTCGGCCCTCGCCGAGCACTTCCCGAACCTGGGGGTCGTAGTAGTGGCCGACGATGCCTTCCCCGTACGAGGCGCGCTTGAGGGTTTCGTACGCCGGATGAAATTCGATGCGGTCGACCCGATTGCCGTAGCGGTCGCGGGGATGCAGCACCGGAGGATGCTTGTCGGCCAGCGCGGCGGCCTCGTCAAGGGCGTGGTTTCCGCCGATCCGCGTCAAGAGAGGCTCGGCCCAGGCCAGCGCCGCGGAACTGAGGAGCGCTCCGAGCACCTTTTGCAGGGCAGCGTCCGAGGTGAAGCGGTTGGGCGGGTCGGGAAGGCCCATTACGGTCTGGCGGCTGGCGATCATGGTCTTCTCCTCCGAGCGTAAAGCCGCGGCGCGACTTCTTCAGCATTTCCGCGTCTCCTTCACCCTGGTGGGAGGAAAACGCCGCGTCGTGCGTGTAATTTCGCCCTCCGCTTAATCCGCGGCGGCGCGGACAAACCTATCCCCCGCGCGGCAGCGCGGACAAACCTATCCCCCGCGCGGCAGCGCGGACAAACCCCTTGAGGAGGACCCGGCGATGGCGACCATGACCGAAGTGAAGCTCAAGAAACTCGACTACGTGATCCTGTACGTGCACGACACCGAGAAGTCGCTCCCCTTCTATCGCGACCTGCTCGGCATGACCGTGAAGGAAGCGCACCCCGGCTGGGTCGAGCTGGAGTCCGAGGGCCTCACCATCGCGCTCCACGGCAGTGACAGCCTCCCCGCGGATCGCAAGGAGCTGACCACCATCGTGTTCGGCGTGAAGGACATCAACGCGGCCGTCGAGGCGCTCAAGACGAAGGGCGTCCACTTCGAGAAGGACCTGCACGAGGTGTGCGGCGACGACAGCCACGTGGGCCTCTCCGCGGACTTCCGCGACACCGACGGCAACTCGCTGTCCATTTTCGAGTACGTCAAGCGCTAGAGGACCGCGCGCGACCGAAAGCCGCGTCCCGGGGACGCGGTTTTTTCGTCCCCTGCACGAGCCCCGCTTTCCGCACAGGCAAGGAGGATCTCATGGCCACCATCCCCGCATCCCACGCCGACCTGCTGACCCCCGAGAAGCGCGCGTTCGCGCACCTCGCCACCGTCAACGCCGCCGGCAGCCCCCAGGTTACGCCGATCTGGTTTGACTACGACGGCACCCACGTCATCATCAATTCGGCGGCCGGCCGCGTAAAAGACCGTAACCTGCGCCGCGACCCGCGGGTGGCTCTGTCCATTCTCGATCAGGAGCAGCCCTACCGCTACGTCCAGATCCAGGGGCGCGTCGTGGACGTCTCCGAGGAAGGCGCCCGCGACGTGATCAACACCCTCGCCAAAAAGTACCTTGGGCAGGACACCTATCCGGGGCCCGAGGGCGAGACGCGCGTGACCTACAAGATCGCGCCCGAGAAAGTGCAGACCATGGGCTGACGTGCTGCCAGCGGTGGTGGCCGCCGCCCGCGCCGCGGGCGAGGCGATTTTGCGGGTTCGGGAAGGCGGCGCGCTCGACGTGCGGCTCAAGGCGGACGGCCCGGT
>VGFD01000483.1 GCA_016868975.1 Armatimonadota bacterium
TAACCGGGCTTAACCGCTTCGTCGGGCAAGAGGGCGCCCTCTTGGGGATTCATCCCGCGCGACGCGGCAGGGGCGTCGCCAGGATCTCCAGCAGCAGCTCCAGCCGCGAGCGGCGGGAGAGCAGCGGGGGCAGGTTGGTCAGGGAGTAGTAGTCGCCTCCAAACTCCAGCGCGTCGAAGCCGATGTTGGCGGCGCGGAGCGCCCTGGACAGGGTGCCGTCCCCGTGCTGCTGAACGCGCACGATGACCACCGCCGGCTCCACGGCCAGCGAGGCACGGTACGCCTTCAGCGCCTTCACGAAGTACGGGTGGGTGTTCTCGCCCTCGTCGGTGACGATGACGATCTGCTCGGTGTACTGGCCGCGTAGCCGCAGCGTCTCGACCGCGCACCCGATGGAGGTGCCGCCGTCCGACTTCAGGTTGCGGAAGGCCGGCTCCCAGTTGCTGAGCGCCGTGCCTGAGCCGGCGAGCGGCGACCCGGTTTCCGCCACAGGCTTCAGCTCGTAGGCCAGGGTGTCGAACGCGTACACGTAAAGCGCCTCGTCGCACGCCGCCGAGATCAGCGCCGCGAGCTGCTTTCCGACCTCCAGCGCGGTGGCCATCGAGCCGGACTTGTCGACCAGCAGCGCGGTCGCGCACTTGATGCGCGCGCGGGAGCGGACCTGCTCGTCGGTCACCCGCACGAGGCTGACCTTCAGCTCGTCGTCGACCTCCGACGCATCGGCCGCCACGCGCGCCTTGAAGGCGGAAACGCGCTTGTCGCTCTGGGCGGCACGCAGCCGCTCCTCGACCAGCGTGCGGACCTCCGCGTGCTCGGTGGCGCCGCGCGCCTGGAGCGCCTTCAAGTGGTTGATGACCTCCTGCGGCGTCATCGACGCCACCAGCGCGGCCAGCACCGACGGGGTCATGGTCCGCACCACGCCGGCCGCGACCGGGTACGGGATGCGGTACGCCACGATGGCCTCCGCCTGCTCGGCCGGGGACGAGGCCCGCGCCAACTGCTTCACCGCAAACGCCAGGCTGTCGGCCGGTGGGGTGCGCGAGAACTGGATGGCGTTGGCCCGCGCGTCCGGGCGCAGGTGGAGGGCCGCGTACAGGTGCTTGAGCGCCTTGCGCGCCCGCAGCGCCGCGCGGTCAAACCGATACGACTCGGCCTCGCGGGTCCGCAGGTAGTGCGCCACCGCGGTCCGCGTCGAGCGCGGAACGCGGCCGAAGGTGCTCTTCATGAACGACACCACGCGGGATACCTGGAACGGCGGCAGGTCTTGCAGCAGCACGAAGCCCGCCTCGCGGTGCTCGCTCAGCGCGCTGGCCAGCAGGTGCGCCACGAACACCTCGCGGTGGTCGCGCACGTCGCCCTTGCGCTGGTACCAGACGGCCAGGTGGCCGTAGAAGATGGGGTCGCGGGTCGACAGGTCGGCGTGCACCGCAGCGACCTTATCAAGCGCCCGGTGCGGCGTGGTGAGCAGGCTGTTGAGCATGGAAAGACGCAGGTCGCGCTCGGTGATGGGAGGTGCCCTCCTTTCATGATTGACTCATTGTATAGCATATAACGACCTAATAGCCAAGGCGTTCTCCTCCCCGTAATCCGCCACCTACCGGCGGAGACAGGCAATGTGGAACCTGCCGGCCGGCGATGCACGGTCGGAGTCGGTCACGGGCGGGGTGACGGCGGGGGCGAGCCTGGGCGCGCTGCGCCGGACTCCAATCGTGACACTCCACAGCGTGTGGTGTCATGCGGCGACACTCCGGTCATGCGGCGATACTCCACAGGTGCCGCGTTCTGGTGGGATTTGCGAATCCTCGGCGCGTTTCAGTCCCTCTGCAAGCCGTTCTTCGAGTCGTAGCGTGGGAAATTCGCCTGGAGTTGCGGATGGTGGTGCCCGGCGCAGAAAATCACGAATGCGTTCGGATTGATGAACACCGAGTAGCCGCGGGAGTAGCTGTCCCCGCCCGCGGCCGGACAGGTGGGTACCGCACTGAAATACTTCGGCTTCATTTCTGACAGCGCCGCGGGATAACGTCCATTGTGGTCGACCGCCCACATTTCCACCATCGTTCCGAGATTTCTCAGGTTGAGCTCGCAAGCCGTCAGCGCCGCGTCTTCGAGATTGTGATACAGATCCGCGACCAGTTCGTCGACGGAGGCCACCTGCACGTTTCCGTCCCGATCTCAGACGCGCGCCCGCGAGCCGGTCTTTTCCACGCGCACCCACGTGTTCATCTCGCGGAGCTCCACGACGCCGTCCGCACTCCCGCGGAGAAATTCCACCAGCTCCGCGGTGGTGTGCACCTGCCGCAACGCGGTCGAGGGCGTTGGCTTTAAAGCAACGGGGCTCGAGCGGGCCAGCACGAATTGCGACGCGCCGGTGCCCAGAATTTCCGCATACGGCACCTGCACCTTCCCGTGCTCGTGCATCCGCACGGTTTCCGGTACTTTCTCCTCGACGTATTGCACCAGGGAATTGAGCGTGACGGTGCCGTCCTCGCGGGCCGCCGCGCCGCGCAGTCCCCGCATCAGGAAATAGGTGAAATATCCGTGCCCGTTATAGCCCTCGTAGGAGCGCTGGCTCACGCTGCAGGCAAACAGCGTCGCGGATACTTGCACGGAGCCGCCCGCCGCGTTGGGAACGGCGCGCAGGTCACGGCTCATGCCGTTCGTGAGCCGATTGTCCCCGACCCCTCGGCCACCCATCGGATCGTTGCGGCAGGCGTCGACGATCTGCACCAGGCGCGACGCGCGGATGCCCTTCAGCGCTTTGCGCACCTCCGCGGTCGAGAGCGCCGATTTCTTCAGCAGAGACGTGGACCCCGGCTTCGTGTTGGCGGTGAGCAGCCAGTTCTGGCCATCCCGCTCGATGCCGTGGCCGGAGAAGAAGAACACGAAGGTGTCGTCCGGCCCGACCTCCCCGCGCATCGTTTCCAGCCATTCGAGGATGTTGTCGCTGGTGGGCGCGGTTTTAGGATCCCCGTCGCTGGTCAGCACGACGACCCGCTGGCGGTCAAAGCCGCACGCTTCAATGAAGGTCTGGGCCAGTGCGCGGGCGTCCGCGCCGGCGAACTGCAGCGGCGAGATGCTGTTGGAGTCGTAGCGGTCCACTCCCACCAGCAGCGCCCACGACCGCGGCGTGGCGGCCCACGAATGTCCCACCAGCAGCAGAAGACCCAGAAGCGCGGCGGTGCACCGTTTCATCCCCGCGCAGTTCGGCGGCCCGTGCACCCCGCCCTATGGAGGGACCGGAGCGGGCCTCCGTGAATTCTCCCGCCCCCTTGGGCGAACCGGGGAACTTTGAGGAGGCGCACCGTGAGCTACGATCTCGTTGTCAAGAACGGCACCATCGTTACCCACACTGAGACTTACCAGGCCGACATCGGCATCAAGGGCGAGAAGATCGCCGCCATCGGCACCGATCTCCTCGCCGCGGCGGGCAACGGCAAAAAGCCGCAGGTCATCGACGCCAAGGGTCTGTACGTGATGCCCGGCGGCATCGACGTGCACGTCCATCTGCAGCTTCCCTTCTGCGGAACCGTTTCCGCGGACGACTTCGAGACCGGCACCCGCGCGGCGGCCCGCGGCGGCGTCACCACGGTGGTCGACTTCGCCGGCCAGGACCCCGAGAAGGGCCTGTGGGCCGGCATCGAGTCGCGCATGAAGGAAGCCGAGAAGAAGGTTTGCGTCGACTACAGCCTGCACGGGATGATCACGAAGTGGAACGACAACATCCGCAAAGAGCTCAAGAAGTGCATGGACAAAGGCGTGACGTCCTTCAAGATGTTCACCATCTACGAGAAGGAGGGCTGGAACTCCGACGACGCCGCCTTCTTCTCCGCTCTCACTGAAAGCGCCCAGACCGGCGCCACCATTTGCGCGCACGCCGAGTCCGAGAAGGTGATGAACTACCTCATCGACCTGTACCACAAGCAGACGAAGCAGCTCGGCGCCTACGGGCACGCGCTCTCGCGGCCCAACTTCATCGAGGAAGAGGCCATCCAGCGGCTCGCCAAGTGGGCCGAGGTGACCGGCGGCAAGCTGTACATCGTGCACATGTCGACCGGCGAGGGCGCCAACCAGATCCGCGCGGCCCAGGAGCGTGGAGCGCGGGTGTTCGCCGAGACCTGTCCCCAGTATCTCGTGCTCAACGACGAGGTGTTCAAGGACAAGAAGAACGGCCACCTGTACGGCACCTGCCCGCAGATCAAGAAGAAGGCCGACAACGCGCGCCTCTGGAAGGGCCTGATGGACGGCGAGGTCAGCGTGGTTTCCACCGACACCTGTACCTTCAACAAGAAGCAGAAGTCGATGTGGAACGGCGACTTCACCAAGATCCCCTGGGGAATGCCCGGCGTGGAGACGCTCCTGCCCGCGCTCTACACCCACGGCGTGCTGGGCAAGAAGTTCGACATCAACCACTACGTGCGCCTGATCTCGACGAATCCGGCCCGCATGTTCGGGATGTTCCCCCGCAAGGGCACCATCGCCATCGGCAG
>VGFD01000484.1 GCA_016868975.1 Armatimonadota bacterium
GAACACCGCCACCCGGAAATATCCCCGCGACTCCTCCCGCGGCCGCGACAGCAGGGTGGAAATCTCCCGATACTCGCGGGGCGCCACCCCCAGCACCTTGCGCAGCGAGCCACGCATGTGCTCGTAGCGCTTCTGCGGCGCGCGGCCCGGCGGCGCGCACAGCACCTCGTGCAGGATCACCCAGCGCAGCCCCATGGCCCGCAGGCCGCCCGGATCGGGCGCCCCCTCGTCGAGGCTGCCCCGCGAGAACGCGTCCAGCCACTGGTAGAACGGATCCGAGGACGCCTCCAGCCCGGTGATCATGGTGCGCCCGTGAATGATCTGATAAATGCGCGGCCTGTCTTCCAGGAACGCCTCGTGGCCGGGCTGCAAGGTGGCGCGGGTAAACGGCAGCTCGATCAGGCAGCCGGAATTCTCGGCGGCCAGCATGCGGTAGACGGGGGGAATTTCCCAATCCGGTAATTGCCCCGGACGCGCCTGCGCGAACAGCACGCACAGAAAGATTTCCGCGGCCAGCACCCCCACCAGCGGCGCTCCCAGCTTCCCGACCCGCTGGCCCAGGGCCTGCGCGCCCATGCCGGCAAGCACCGCCAGGGCGCCCACCGCAAGCAGCGCGGCGCGATCCGGATGGTGCTGGTGGGAAAACATGGGCAGGTAGGCCTGCACCAGCATGTAGGGCGCCGGCCAGGCGTCTTCCGCCGACGGATAAAATCCGGAGGCCAGCTTCACGTGATTTCCCAGGCTCATCAGGTAGAACGTGACCAGCGTCAGCACCCAGAAACCGGCCGCCCGCCGGCACAGCACGGCAGCGCATGCAGCGAGCATCAGGAGCACCACCGGCTGACCGCCGACCCGCGCGCCGCGCCACAGGTAGTCGACTACCATGGAATCGTCGGTCAAGAACCGGGGAAATGCAAACGCGCCTCTGTCATAGCGCGCAATCTCCGCCGGACTGGGCGGCATCTGGCCGTAAGTGCCCGCCACGTGGGTCTGCGACTTCACGATCTGCAGCGCCGGAGGCAGAAACGGCAGCACGAAATTGATGCACAGCAGCAGCGCGACAAACACCGGCCTCCAGGGAAAGCGCTCGCCGCGGAGCAGCGTCCACAGGCACACCACGGCCAGCAGCAGCAGGCAATACAGCCCGTAGAACCAGTAGAACACCGCGGAGGCCGCCAGCCAGAATCCCATGGCCACGACCTCGAGCGCGCGCGGGCGGCCCTGGCACACCTTCCACAGGGCACCCGCGAACAGCAGCGCGAACGCCATGAGCGCCTCGCGCACCGAGCCCCGCTGCAATAAATAGAGCGCCCACGGATTGAGGCCAAAGGCCACGCCGGCCAGCAGCGCGGAGATCCGAGTCCGGCTGACTTGCAGCGCTACGAAATAGGCAGCCAGCGCGTTGGCCATCAAGACGAGCGGCGTCTGCGCGTTGAACGAGAGCGGAAACGAAAACAGGTGGGCAAGCGGATAGGCCAGCAGCCAGAAGTCGGCGATGTTCCCGTAGCTGATAAACGCACCTCCCCAAAAAAATACCAGCTTCATCGCCTGAAGCAATCCGAAACTCCGCCACGCCTCGTCGAACTGGCGCACGCAGAACCACGCGTGCCACAGCCGCTCGCGGAGAATCACCTCGCCCAGCGGCGCGTCCGACATGGCGCGGAAGTCGCCGAAAATCAGCGTGACCCCGGTATAGCCGACAAACAGCGCCAGGAGAATCGGCGCGAAAATCCGCTCAGCCGCGGACAATATTCCAGAGGGTTTCGGTGGCGGTGGGAGAGGTGCGCGGGTGCACGGCCTCGTCGCGGACAAACTTTAAATTAAAACAGGGAATCCCAGGATGCTGGTGGTGCTCCCAGTGGTAGTCAAAACCGGCCCGGAAAAACACCACGTGCTCCCACCAGGTCGGCTCCAGCGGACGCACGTAGCCGCGCGGGTCGCCACGCAGCGGCTGGTGCTCGAGAATGGCGCGCAGACCGGCCACCAGTTGTTTGATGGTCACCAGCGGCAGCATCCAGAACAAGAGATACGCCTCCGGCTTGGCAAGCAGCGAAAACAGCCCAAAAAGCAATCCCTGCGCCACCGCCACCGGGAGCCACCAGTACGCCTTCTCGCCGGTCTCTTCGTAGGTGCCGTAGAATTCCCCGGCGCGGCGCAAGAATCCGCCGCCCAGCAATACTTCCACGCAGAAACGCGGGAACTGCCAGCCCCGGATCACCGTGAAGGCAACCCGCTTGGTGTCCTGGCCCGTACCAAGGTGCTGGTGATGGGCAAAGTGGCGGCTCCGATAGCCGGGCAGGGACACGCAGAGCGGCGCGGCCAGCACCACCGAGGTGAACGCGTCGTTGACCCGGCGGTCTGTGAAAAACAGCCAGTGGGAGCCCTCGTGCAGCCAGAGCGCCAGGGCGTGCTGCTGAATCCCCACCACGGCCATGCCCAGCACCGCGAGCGGCACTTCCGCGGCCGTCCCCCGCAGGCATCCCCAGGCGAAGACGACCAGCAGGATGGCCGCCCAGTCCAGCGCGATCCATCCCATCACGTACCGGGGCCGCCGCTGCGCCGAGAGGACGCGGAGAGCCGTCATGCGCGAATCTTACTAGAGGCCCGGTGCGCCGTCAAGGTTGACCCGGGGCATGCCATCTGCCATCATGCACCCATGCGAAAGCTCCGCGCCCTGGTGGTCGTGCTGGTGCTCACCAACCTTGTCGTGCTGGGACTTCTGCTGGCCCGCCGGGCGCCGGCCCGCCAGGGACCGCCCAACGTGCTGCTCTTCACGGTGGACATGCTGCGCGCCGACCACCTCTCGTGCATGGGACAGACCGCGCACCAGACCCCCGCCATGGACGCCATCGCGGCGCGCGGCATGCTGTTCGAGCGCGCCTACGCGCAGTGCGACATCACCGCCCAGTCCTACATCTCCATGATGACCTCGCGCTATCCCAGCGAAATTCTCGCCGACGACGCCCAGAAAGTAGCCTGCCCTACCCTCGCCCAATTCCTGAAGGACCGCGGATATCGCACCGGCGCCGTGCTCTCGGTGGCCCTCCTTACCCAGGACACGCCGCTCAACGAGTCGGTGCACAAGCTCGCGTTCGGCCAGGGATTTGACGACTATTTCGCGGTGCCGCCGGTGGCCGGCCAGCGCCTCGGGGAAACCCGCCGCAAGGGCGCCGAGAGCAACGCCATCGCACTGGACTGGCTGGGCAAACAAGCCGACCGGCCCTGGTTTCTGTGGATGCACTATCGGGATCTGCACCCGCCGCTGGAGCCGCCGGCTGAATTCGGCCCCACGGTCAGCGCGGAGGCCCGCTACGGCGCCTGCGTCTCGCACGTCGACAGCCTGATCGGGGAGATCATGGCCTGGGTGAAATCCGCCGGCCTGGAAGAAAATACCACGGTGGTGCTGGCCAGCCCGCACGGAGTGGGGCTGCCCGGCTCCCGCCTGAGCATTCCCCGCGGTCCTTACGATTCCATGGTGCACGTGCCGCTCATCGTGGCGCTCCCCGGCGGCCCGCGCGGCAAGCGCGTCGGAGGCGTGGTGGAAAATCTCGACGTCGTTCCCACGCTGCTCAAGGGCGGGCCCGGCGGATTTTCCGGCCAGGACCGCTCGCGCGGCGCCGGACTTGCCGGCTATGCGTTCGCCCAGAGCGCCCACCTGGAGGTCTACATGGCCACCGACGGCCGCTGGAAATATGTGAAATATTACCGCACCATCCTCGACCCGCACGATCCCAACGCGAAGCCGCCGCGGCCGGGTCAGGAGGAGTTGTTCGACCTGTCGGTGGATCCCGGCGAGACGACCTCGCTGCTGGCCCGCAACCGCGCCCAGGCCGAAGAACTCCGCAAGGTGCTGGCGGCGCGCTTCCCGGGCGGGCCAGGCCGGCCCGCGGCGGGAACCATCCGCCTCCTCAAGCCGCTCGATTACTTCTGACGCTTGAAAGAAGTCCCCGCCACGGCCTATGATCTGGCTATGCGTCGCCCCCCCGTCCAGAGCGATCTCTCCTGCGAGCGCCGGCCACTCCACGTGGTTTGCTGCGTCGCGGGGAACTGGCTCGCCATCGCGGCGCTCGTCTGGCTGGCATGCAAAGTGCCCGCGGTACCGGCGGCGCTGGTTTTCGTCTGCATCGGCATCCAGCAGCACGCGCTCAGCCTGTGGATGCACGAGGGCTCGCACTGGCTGATCTTCCGCAACCGCGGCCTCAACGACGCGTTCAGCAACCTCGTGCTGGCCAATCCCCTGTTCATCTCGCTGGGCTCGTACCGCCACCGGCATTTTCTGCACCACCGCCACCTCGGAGAGGCCCAGGACACCAAGACGGTGATTTTTTCCTCGGTGCGCGGCTGGGAATTCCTCCGCTTCTGCCTGCGCACCCTGCTCGGCCTGCGCTTTCTCACCCTGGGCGGAGAATTCGTGCAGGCCGCGGAACGCCAGCGCGGCTGGTGGGTAAGTGTGGCGCTGGTCCAGACGGGGATATTTTCC
>VGFD01000485.1 GCA_016868975.1 Armatimonadota bacterium
GAACCGCCAGATCGCTCCGCACGAGTGGGAGCAGCAGAAGCCCAGCGTGCTGCTCAAGGCGTGTCTGGTCAACCTGGAGTCGATGAAGCGTGACCTGGAGCGGTATCGCTCGGTGTACGGCCGCTATCCCGCGCGCCTGCGCGAGGCGGTGGGCGAGGTGCCGGAGTGCCCCTCCGCGGGACACGACTCGTACAGCGGCGGATATTGCGCCACCTCGCGCCGCTTCGTGGTGTACTGCAAGGGCCGCAACCACGAGGACGCCGGTATCCCGCCCGATCATCCGCGCCTGACGCCGCGCCGCGTGCAGCTTCTATCGGACGGGAGGGGCCACTGATGCGCCTGTTGGGCAACCCCGTGCTGGTGCGCGAGATGGAGGTCCGAGCCGGCCGCGACGAGGGCTATCGGCTGTTTAATTATTGCGGGCCCGGACTCTATTTGCTGCTGCTGGAATCTCCACCGGTCGCCGCGATTATTCTCGGGGATCTTTTCGCAAGCATGCAGCGCCACGGCTCGGCCAACCTGATTCTGCCGTCAGTGCCATTTCTGGTGACCGCGTGGCTCCAGGTGATTTATTTTTCGCACGCGGCGGCGCGCTTCACGGCGGGCAGCGTGGCGGTCGAGCGCGAGCGCGGCACGCTGGACGCCATGCGGCTCTTGCCGCGTTCGGTGGAGGAGGTCTTCGCCGGAAAATACTGGGCCGCCATCGCGCCGCTGCTCGTCGAAGCCCTGGTGGCGATTCCGCTGCTGGGCCTGTACTGTGTGGCGGGGGCGGTGCACTTCAGCACGGTGCTTGCCTGCGGAATCCTCAACGTGTTCCTGATTCTCTTTTTCGGTCTGTGGGGAATGCACTGGAGCGTGCGCTGCCGGGAAGTCCACTCCGCGCTGTCGCGGTCCTTTGCGACGGTTCTGGGCTTCAACGTGATGCCGCTGATCGCGTCGTTCGTGGTGCTGTTTTTCCTGGGTCCAATCGGGGACGCGCGAGTCGGCGCCATCTTCAGCATCAGCCCGCTGTACCTCGTGGGCGGGATGACCGTCCCGGTGGCCTGGAACGAGCCGCTCTGGCACCTGAGTCCCACTGAGGTGGCGCTGGTGCTGCTCACCATGGCGCTGATTTCCCTGCGGCTGTACCGCAACGGCCTGCGGCGGCTCGGCGGACGCTGATCACCGATCCGGAGGCCATGCGCCGCGCGCTCGAGCTGGCGGCGCGCGCGCTCGGCGATACTTCCCCGAACCCGGTCGTGGGTGCCGTGCTGGTGCGCGACGGGGAGATCGTGGGCGACGGCTGGCATCAACGCGCGGGCCTTCCGCACGCTGAAGTGGAGGCGCTGGCCGCGGCCGGGGATCGTGCCCGCGGCGCCACGCTGTACGTCACGCTGGAGCCCTGCAATCACCAGGGGCGCACGCCGCCCTGCACGGAGGCGGTCTTACAGGCGGGCATCGCTCGGGTGGTGGCGGCGGTGGCCGATTCGAATCCGCTCGCCAGGGGCGGCCTGGCGTGGCTTCGCGAGCGCGGCGTGGAAGTCTCCTGCGGGCTGCTGGAGGACGAGGCGCGGCGGCTCAACCGGTTTTTCTTTACCTGGATCGCGCGGAGGCGGCCCTTCGTCACGCTGAAGTGGGCGATGACCCTGGACGGGCGCGCCGCAACTGCGAGCGGACACAGCCAGTGGATCACCGGCCCGGAGGCGCGGGCGCTGGTGCACTGCGAGCGGGCCGCGCACGACGCCGTGCTGGTGGGGATCGGGACGGTGCTCGCCGACAATCCGCGGTTGGACGCGCGAGTGGACGGCGTGTCGAAGCCGCGGCTGCGGGTGGTGCTCGATCCCCGCGGACGCACGCCGGCCGACGCGCGGGTTCTCGATCCATCGCTGGGCCCGACCCTGGTTCTGCCTACCCGCGATCTGTCGGAGGTCCTGCGTGGGCTCGCCGCCCGCGACGTCCTCAGCGTCTTCGTGGAAGGCGGCCCGACGGTGCACGGCGCCTTCCTCCGCGCGGGTCTGGTGGATCGCGTGCTGGCCTTCGTGGCGCCGAAGGGCGTTGGAGGTCGCGCGGCCGCGCCCGCGGTGCGCTGGGAAGAGGACCAGGGGAGCAAGGCGCGAAGAAACCCCTCCGATTTGCAGGTTGCGCCCCCCGACGTCAGGGGAATGCGATGGACCGACGTGAGGGTCCTCGAATGCGGCGGCGACCTCTTACTGGATGCCACTTTTTGAGTAAGGAGTTGAGGAGTCCGCTCACGTGGCCCTGCCTCTCGATCCCCCCAGAACGGTCCTGCGCCGCGACGCGGTCACGCTGCTTCCCACGCGGCATGGGGATTTTACCGCCATTGCCTACGTGGCGCCCGACGGGCGTGAGCACCTCGCGCTGGCCCGCGGGTCGGCGGGCGACGCGCCCATGCTGGTGCGGGTCCACTCGGAGTGCCTGACCGGGGACGTCTTCGGCTCGCTGCGCTGCGACTGCGGCGAGCAGCTTGAACGCACGCTGGAAGTGATCGCGGCGGCGGGACGCGGCGTGCTGGTGTACCTGCGCCAGGAGGGCCGCGGCATCGGCCTGCTCAACAAGCTGCGCGCCTATGCCCTGCAAGACGTGGGCCATGACACCGTGGAGGCCAACGAGGCGCTCGGCTTCGGCCACGACCTCCGCGACTACGCGGCCGCCGCGGAGATCCTGCGCGACCTGGGCGTTACGCGCGTGGATTTGATCACCAACAATCCCGGAAAATTGCAGGGCCTGGAGGACGGCGGAATCGAGATCGCGTCGCGGGTCCCGATCGTAATTCCGGCCAATGAGCGAAACCGCCGATATTTGCAGACGAAACGCCAGAAAATGGGGCACTTGCTGTAGCCGCCATGGGATTTCACCTGGAGTATCGCTACCAGCCCGGGGAGGCGCTCCGCTATCGCCTGAGCGTGCACATGCTCGTCGAAGCGCCCGGCGAGGCGCCGGCCGCCGGCACCGCCGAGATCGAGGTCACGCAGGACGTCCTCGCGGCCCACAACGACGGGTCGTGGACCGTCGAGTACCGCTCGCGGGCAACGCAGGCCGAGGGGATTCTGGAGGGCGGGCTGCCCGCCGAGCTTCTCGACCGCGTGGTCATCTTGCGCATGAATCCCCAGGGCGCGCTGCTCGATACCGGCGAGGGCCCGCCGCCGGTCCGCGTGCCCGCTTTCCCCGCGGAAGCGCTGGAGGTGGGCGCGTCGTGGAAGGTCACGGACGCCACGGACATGGAAGTGACCTCGGTGGTGGGCGGCGTGGAGGACGACGTGGCATCGATCGTGTCCACGGCCAGTTCCGGCAATGATGAGGACGGCTCCGCCACGGTCATCGAGGCAACCCTGACGTTTTCCCTGCAAGAAGGCTGCCAGCTTGCCTCTACCACGGTGATTGAAACCCTCTGGCCGAACGGCCGCAAGATGTCCTTGCTGCTGGAGAACGAGCTGCTCGAGCGAGGGGCGTCCCAGGCGACCGAAATCGGACAGGTCGGTTGAAGGCCTCGGTTAAACAGGGTTAAGTGGGGTTAAGTGCCTGGCCGGGGTCGGCTCACCACCCCGAAGTGGCCCACTTCCATGCGCCGCCCAGCGCCTCGGTCGTCGCGGATACCGCATTGCTGGCCGCGCTGGTCACGTTGTTCTTGATCTCGCCGGCCCGCCGCGACACCGAGTCGGCGATCTCCGACGCGCGCGCGCGCGCCGAGGTGAGCGCCGCGGCCGCGCGTTCCTTGCCCGCGTCAACGACCTCGCTGGTGCGCTGGCGGATGGCCGCGGCCTTCTCCGCAACCGAATTCGACACATGCCCGGCCAGGTCGGAGCCGGCCTGCACCGCGCTCGACACTCCGCTCGCCGTGGCGTTGTAGGCCTTCTTGGCGCCGTTCGCGATGGCTCCGCGATTCTCGTAGACAACCGCGCCCACGTAGGTGACGGCTCCGCCCGCCACCAGGACCGGATTGGCGGTCGCCACGCCGGCCAGCATCGCGCCGCCGGCCAGCGTCTTGACGCCGCCCACCGCGGTCTTCTCGCCGTTGTCTTCCTTGATGCCGGTGTAGATGTCCTTGACGCCGTCCGCGGCGGCCGCGATGCCCGCGCCGCCGATCGCCACGGTGCCCAGCGTGACCCCGGCGACGGTGGTGGCCGTGGTGGCCGAGGTAAAGGCGATTGCGGTTCCCGCCGCGCCGCTGGCCGTGCCGGCGAGGCCGCCCGCGACGTCCAGGCCGCCCTCGACGACCTTCCCGTGGGCCAGCTCTTCCACGCCGTGCGCCGTGTGGATGGCGCCGGCGAGCGTCGCGGCCGGGCCGAGCACCTTGTCCACGCCGTGCATGACCTTGTGCAGTCGGCTCCCGTGGTGCGCGTTGTGGTGCGGGACGTTGTCGGCGGCTTCGGCGGCGGCGGCCGTCGCGGCGGGCGCTGGCGCCGGCGCGGGCTTCACGGCCTTCGCGGCCTGGGCCGCTTCGTCGGCCTGGGCGTTCTGCACGGCCTC
>VGFD01000486.1 GCA_016868975.1 Armatimonadota bacterium
TGTAGCCGCCCATCGAGATGCCGGTCAGCCCGAACGAGGCGACCGCAAAGCGCTCCGCGAGCCCATCCACCAGGGCCGGCACTTCGTCGATCGAGCGCGCCACCATTTCCAGAAAATGCAAGCCGTCTTCCTTCCGCTCGCCGTGGCCGCAGGCATCCACACCAACCGCGAGAAACCCGGCCGCGGCCAGCGAGCGCAATTCCTTTTCCTGCACTTCCTTGCACGCGGAAAGCCCGTGATACACCAGGACGGCGCGCTTCAAGCCGTTCGGGTGATAATAGGCCAGCAGCGGCGCGTCGCCCCATGCCGTGGGCAGGGTCAGCCGGGCTTCAAACAACTCCATGACACCGCGCCTCCCTGAATGGTTCGGTTTATTTTGCCCCGGCGCCGGCTTTCTGGAAATCGCCTGCCCGGAAAACGCTCAGTTTCGCGAGATCCAGGTGCTTGCGCATGGCCTCGGTGATCTGCTGCGGCGTCAGCGCCTTCACCTTCGCTTCAAGCTGCTCGTCCCAGGCCATGGTGCGGCCCAGGAAACGGTAGGCCCGCAGCGTGCCCGCCAGCTGCGCGTCGGTGCCGCGCGCCACCTGCGCCGCTTGCAGCCAGCCGTTGCGCGCCGCCTCCACCTCTTCGACGGTAAAACCGTCTTTGAGCGCGCGGGCCAATTCCTCGCGCATGGCCTTCTGCAATTTCTCCACGTTCTGCGGCGCGTAGATGGCGCCCGCGGAGAATTCTCCGAATCGATCCAGGGCGCTGGCCGAGACGCTCGACCACACGCCGTAGGAGAGGCCTTCCTTCTGGCGGATGCGCGTGGCCAGACGCGAGTTCAAAAATCCTCCGCCCAGCATGTAATTGCCGAGAATCAGGGCCGCGTACTCGGGATCGTCGTCGCGCAGGTCAAGCGTCATGCCGGTAACGTAGACCGCGTTGGCCTTGTCCGGCGTCTCAAATGCCTTCTGCTCCGGGGCCACCGCCATGCGGACGCGTGGCACGCGGGTGTACGACTTCGGGCTCTTCCAGTCACCAAAGAGGCGCTGCATTTGATCGGCAAAGGCCTTCGCGTCGAACTCGCCCACGACGGCAACATCCCCGTTGGACGCGCCGTAGAAATCCGCGTGGAATTTCTTGACCCCGTCCAGCGTCTCCGTTTTCACCGCGTCCATTTCCTCGGTGAAGGTGGGCGTGTAACGCACGTCGCCCTTCGGGTAGGGCGTGATGTGGCGGCGATAGGCCCGCGAGGCCATGGCCTGCGGGTCGCTGACCTGCCCCTCAATCTCGGCCAGGGTCTCCTGCTTGAGCTGCTCGAACTCGCCGGCCGGGAACGAAGGCTGGCGCAGCACTTCCGCCACCAGCTCCATGACCGCCGGGAGGTTTTCCGCCGTGGTCTCGACGCGCACCCCGGCGCCGCTGGCGGACCCGTTGATGGACACGCTGGCCTTGAGCTTGTCGAAGGCGTCCTTGAGCTGCTCGCGGGTGTGTTTCGTGGTGCCGCGCATCAGCATTTCCCCGGCCAGGTCCCCGTCGGTGCTTCGGCCAAACAGGGATTTCTCGTCGCCAAAATTGAGCTGCATCGCGACGCGCACCACCTTGCCGCGCGTTTTTTTCGGCAAGAGCGAGAGCTTCAGTCCGCCGGGCAGATCCACCCGGGTCAGGCGCTTCTCGATATTGGCCGGCGACGCGTCGAACGCCTCGCCCTGCTCGATCGGCTTGTCGCCCTTGTAATCCTTCACCAGCGCCGCCACGTCCGGCGTCGCGGGAATTTCCGCGCGGTCCGGCTTCGCGGTGGGGACGAAAATCGCCAGCGTGCGGTTGGACGGCTTCAAGTACTGGCCGGCCACCCGCTGAACGTCCTCCAGTTTCACGGTGCGCAGGCGGTCGCGATAAATGAACATCAGCCGCCAGTCGCCCATGGCCGCCCAGTCGCTGATGGCGATGCCGACCCGCGCTGAGTTGCTCAGGGTAAGATCGACGTCCTTGAGCAGCGCGGTCCGCGCGCGCTCCACTTCGTCCGCGGTCACCGGCTTCTTCACGACGCCTTCGACGATCTCGATCATGCCCTCGCGGACCGGCTCCATGGGCGCGTCCTTGCGCATGTCCGCGCCCACCAGCACGACACCGGGCTCGCGCAGGGCGAAGACGCCGGCCGACACGCCGGTTGCCTTCTTCGTCTCCACGAGCGCTTTGTGCAGTCGACCAGCGGGCGTGTCGCCCAGAATCTGGGTCAGAACCTCAAGCGCCGCGTAATCCGGATGCGGTCCGGCCGCCGCGTGATAGACGGCCAGCACGCCCTGCTCGTCCGCCACGCGGCGGATGGTGACCGAGCGCTCGCCGTCCTGGACGGGCTCCTCGGTGTAGGTCACCTCGAGCACGCGGGTCGGCTTCGGGATGGGCCCGAAGGTCTTCGCCACCAGCTCGAGCGTCTTTGCCTCGTCAAACTTGCCGGTCACCGCGAGAATCGCATTGTCCGGCTGGTAATACTTCCGGTAAAATGCCTGCAGCCGCTCGATGGGCACCTTCTCAATGTCCGAGCGGGCGCCGATGGTCGGATTGCCGTAATTGTGCCACAGGAAGGCGGTTTGCATGGCGCGCTGCCACAAGACGCGGCCCGGGTTGTTTTCCCCCATCTCGTATTCATTGCGGACAACGGTCATTTCCGTGTCCAGATCCTTTTTCGCCACGAAGGAATTCACCATGCGGTCGGCTTCCATGTCGAGCGCCCAGGCGAGGTTCTGCACGCTGGCCGGGAACGTCTCGTAATAATTGGTGCGATCCAGCCAGGTGGTTCCGTTGGCGCGCGCGCCATGTTCGGTCAATTCCTGGGTGATCGATTTGTGGTTGGTCGATCCTTTGAAAAGCAGATGCTCCAACAGGTGCGCCATGCCGGTCTCCCCGTAGGACTCATGTCGCGAGCCCACCAGATAGGTGACGTTCACCGTGATGGTGGACGCGCTGGGATCCGGGAAAAGCAGCACCCGCAGTCCGTTGGCGAGGCGGTACTCGGTAATTCCCTCGACGGACGCCAGACGGGAAACGCCGGCCGGCAGGGATTGCGCATGCGCCGTCAACGGCGCGAATATCTGCAACGCCATCGCTGTGATGAGCACGCGATGGATGAAGGTCGATCTGGTTCGCATCAAGCAACCTCGAACACAAAATGATGGAGGGGAAGCGCGCGACTTCCACGGGCGTGCATGGTTCCCTGCCCGCGCAAGCCAGACGTTTACCCTTTGTTAATGGTTCCATGCGACGCGGGCGCCTATAATGGAGCCATGATTGCGCAGACGTTGACCGTGCAGGCACCTCGCTCCCCCTGGCCGGACTCCCCCTCCGCTCCCAAGGCCCCCCGGCCCCCCGACGCGCCGCAAGACGGCATCAAGCTCGGCTTGGCCGGCAAAGTCCTCGGCGTCCTCATGGACATGCCGCGGCCCACCCGCAACAAGAAGCTCTCCGCGGAGCAGGTCGAGGAGATCCGCGCGAGCCTCCAGCCCGGCGACGTCCTCCTGGAGACCAACGACGAGTACCCCGGCTGGCAGGTGAACGCCAAGCTGTTCCTCAAGTCGGACTGGGTGCATGCCGCCCTGTACGTCGGCAACGACAAGATCATTGACTCGACGACCGAGCGCAACGGCGTGGCGGAAACCACCCTGAAGAATTTCTCAAACTGCCATCACCTGGCGGTCATCCGCCCGTCGTACAAATCCGAAGCGGATCGACAGGCGGCGCTGCAGTATGCCCGTGACAAGATCGGCACGCCCTACGATTTTGACTGGAACCTGAGCAACAACACGCTGTATTGCACCGAGTTCGTGGCCAATGCCCTGGCGGCCGGCCCGAATCCCATCAAGATCGACACCATGAAGGCGGTCGGCCAGGAAATGGTGAGCCCGCGGGCTTTCCTGGAAAATTCCGAGCTGAAGACCGTGTGGACGACCGGCTCGAATTACTGGCTCAACTTCGCGCAGCGGGCCCGGCCGTTTCTCTTGCAGTCCGCGCTGGGAGTGGGAGCAGGCGTGGCCGCAAGCGCCCTGGGCGCGGGGCCGGCCCTGGCCACCGCGGCCGGCGTGGTGGTGGGCGGAGGACTGTTCCTCGGCTCGATGTGGCGCATCTACAAGCGGGACAACGCCTGAGTGGCCCGCAAGATCGATGGATGGGTCAGACGTCTTCCTCCGCTCCCGCTGCAGTGAGCGCGGGGGACTCCGTGATCCTGACGGAGTGATCGCGGGGGACTCCGTGACCCTCACGGAGTGATCGCGGGGGACTCCGTGACCACCCTTATACGGCTGACTTCCCCGCGAGCGGAGCGCCGCCTGCCGTCGGCTGCGGCGGCCGGGCCAACTCGTCGCGCACGCGGTGGGCCAGCGTGTCGGTCAGGTTCATCCCCTCTTCGGTGACCTTCGCCATGCGCGCGACCTCGTGGCCCAGGCGGCGGCTGTTGAGCACCGAGATCACCAGCCCGGCGCC
>VGFD01000487.1 GCA_016868975.1 Armatimonadota bacterium
TGTCCGGCGAGGGCGGCGAAGAGGAGGAGGCGTCGTGAGCCTCATTTTGGACATCGAGTATCTCTCTGGCACCTGCTTCGCTGCCATCGGTCCGGATACCGGTGTGCTGGGCGGCCCGAAGGAGATGTACCGGGCCATCGCGATCTCCCCAGACGGCGCGACGCTGGCCATTGGCGTGCATGATCGGGGGACCGAGCCGCCCGCCGTGCAGCTGTTTGACGTCAAGCAGGCCACGCGCAAAGCCTCCCACCGCCTGAGGACGCGCCGCAAGCGCTGGCCTTCTCGGGGGATGGAAGCCTGCTGGCCTGCGGCGGGCATCCCCGCACTGTCGTGCTGGAGTCCGCCAGCGGCGCGCGTCGCGCCACATTGCCGGGGAGCGGGCGCCACGGAGTGACCGTGCACTCCCTGGCTTTTTTCCCTGACGGGAAGCGCCTCGCGGTGGGCGACAGCGGTGAGGTGACCATCTGGGACGTGGCCACCGCAGCCCCGCTTGCAAGTTTACCCCGCGCTTCCACGAACGCGGTGACGGCGCTTGCGGTAGACCGCGGCGGAGAGCGCGCCGCGGCCGGCCTGAAGGCGCTGGAAACCTACCCGGGCGGCGGCGGCCAGCCCCTGTGGCAGGCCGAGCCGAGACCGGACGGCCTGAGCTTTTCCCCGGATGGGACGCTGTTGGCCGCGGCTTCCCGCGATCCGGCGCTCTTCTCGGCGGCCGATGGAAAGCGCCTTCGCCCGCTCGCCCGGGCCCGCATCCCCGGCATGGACGACAGCGCAGCCTTTGCCGCCGCCTTCAGCCCGAGCGGAAAGTGCGTGGCCACCGGCGGCGCCTGGGGCGCGCGCCTCTGGGATCCGAGCGGCGGCGCGCTGCTTCTTCTCCTCTACTCATGGCCTCCGGAAAATGGCAAGGTCCCCTGGGTGGCGGCCACTGCTGACGGCTGGTTCACCGGCTCGCCGGAAGGCACGAAGAACATCCGCTGGCGCACGCCCAACGGCAACATGAACAATGCCGCCCCGCGCGACAAGCCGGATCAGGTGAAGAAGGCGGCCCGCCAGATCCGCTGAGAAGCTGCGGATCGTCGCCGAAACGCCGTAAGGTGTACGAAGCGGCCCTCCAGCATGAGCCCGGCCCCGACCACGCCGCGGCTCTCCAGGCGGACGTCGTGGGCGGGCGTATCCCCAGTTGAGCGCTGTCCAGGTTCTCGGTTGCACGGGCCCTCCCGTCTATTACACAGGACGCGCGCGGGTCCGCGGTCATTCCCGCCCGGCCAGAGGACGACGCGCCCCCACGGCGAATCCCGAGGCACTTCACGTCGGAGGAACCGTCAATGCCTGATCGCCGCTCGTTTCTGACCCTGCTGGCCGGGGCCACGCCGCTGTTAATGACCGCGCGGGCGGTCGCGCAAGCGAAACCCGAGCCTGGACCACTGGTGGTGAAGGCTTTTCTCAGTCCGGTGGACGGCGGCCCGGTGCGCTCTTATCTCAAGGTCGAGAATCCCAGCGGCTCAACGTTTGCCTTCAAGCAGGCGCAGGTCGCGTACGTGGTGGCCGACAGCGCGCAGCAGACCGAGCCGCTTGCGCTCCAACAGTTGTCGGCGGGAGAGAAAAAAGACCTGGGCGTGCAGTACTTTGCCAATCCGTCGGCCAGCTATGATGTCAAGATCGTCTTGACGTTCAAGTATGCCGGCGGTGGAACAGACTACGAGCGCGTCGTGACGCTGAGCAAACAGACACCCGCGGTACCGCCGGGGTACACGCCGTAGCCGCGGCCACCTGATTCGATTGGCCCGGCAATCCTTCGATGCAGACAGACGCGATGTAGACGTTTCTCATTCGCGAAAACCTTCAGTTGACCGTGACGCAACGGTTTGAGCGCCTCATGGCCATTGCAGCGTTTCGCGGAGGAATTGCAGCGGGCCGGTCTGTTACACCTCAAACATCTTCCGCTTGTGCTGCATGAAATCCACCAGCACGTACTTCGTCAGACTGTCCGGGCTGGGATAGAACAACCGCCCCCCGTTGATCTTCGCGATCGAGTCCACGAACTCGCGCTCCCCGTGATAATCGAACTCCCACTCGCTGGTCATCATGAACGTGTTGATCGTCACCCCCGCGTCCGTACAAGCCTTCACCTCGCGCAGCGTCTCGTGGAACGTCTCGTGCCGAGGCGGGTAGGTGAGCTTGAGCCGCGGCCCCAGGTAATACGCGGTGGGCACGCCGTCGGTGATCAAAATAATGTGCCGATTCGCCGACTCCTCGCGCAGCAACAGCCGCCGCGCCATCTCCAGCGCCTTCTGGGTATTTGTGAAATATTGGGGCAGGTCACGCCTCTTTAAGGCTGAGTCGTGGAAATCGACCGAAAACTGCACCGACGACCCGAAATGGGTCACCGGCTTGGGCGCCAGGGACGCAATGTCGCCCACCCGATACTGCTTCGCGAACGTCGCGAAGCCCACGAAGTACAGCCGATCCTCGGGATACTCCGTGCGGATCAGCGCGTCCAGCGCCAGCGCCACCTTCTTGGCGTTGTAGAACCGCCCGTGGCGCGCCATCGATCCGCTCATGTCGATGAGCACCGCGATCGCCGTGCGCGCGGTGCCCATCGTCTCGTGGACCTCAAAATCCGACGCCTTCAGCCGAATCGGCAGCCCCGCCCCCTCGCGGACCAGCGCGTTGACCATGCTTGAGGGCAGGTCCAGGTGGGCCAGTGAATCCCCGAACTCGTAGGGCCGCGTGCGGACGCTCTCCACCTGGCCTTCGCCGGTATACGCCGCCGCGTGCTTGCCCAGGCCGTCGCTCTTCAACAATTCAAACACTTCGTGCAAGAACGCCGTGCCCAGCTTGCGGGCCGCGGCCGGGGTCAACTTGTAGATGCCGTCCTCGGTGTCCACCATGCCGGTGTCTTCGAGCGCTTGATTGAACCGCGACAATAGTTCCTCGCGCTTCTCGTCAAACTCGTCGCCCATCTGCCGGCCCAGCAACTCGCGCACCCGCTCGGCGTCGATGCGCAGCAGATCGCCCGACTCCAGCGCGTCGCGCAGGTCCTGCTCCAGGCGATCAATCGCTTCAAAGCGCTCGCGCAGCCGGCGCGCCTCCCGTGGGTCCAGGGGCTCCGCGCCGGTAAAACGCTCCCCGCGGGCAAAGTCCTCCAGGGGGTGCAGCCGCTTCGCGCGGGCGGTAAAATCCTCCAGGCGGTCCGCCTGCTTTCCACCCAGCTTCCATTGCAGCTCCAGCAGGCGGTGCAGCGCCCCGGCCAGCCCTCCCTGGCGCGCCTTGCGAAACACGTCACGCGCATCCCGCTCCAGCCCGCGATCCACTGCTTCTCCCGCGCGGTCCATGGCCGCACGCTCCCGTTGAATCAAGCCGTTTAAATCGTACCGCTCCCGATCCGCCTGCTTCATTCCCTCGAGCTGCTTGATCAATTTCTCGATCAATTCATCCAGCCCGTTCACCTGCAAGAACGAGTTCATCGGCATGCCGCGCGCCAGCAGCATGCGCATCGCCTCGTCGAACGACACGTGGGCCCGCATCATCAGGTCCTGGATGGCCTTGATGACGTCCTCCACCGTGAACGGAGGCTTTTCCGGCTCGTGCCACTCGCCGTATTCGTGGACGATCATCGCCCGCGCAGATACTCCACCAGTTCGCCGCTCTTCGCCCGGGAAAGGCGATCCGTCACGTGGAGCCCTTCCAGCACGAACTCGATGCACGAGGCGCGCAATTCATCGGAGTCGTTTCCGCCCAGGATGTGGAGCGGCTCCCAGATCTGGGGCACTTTATCCAGGATCCGCGCATATTCCGAGGAAGGCATGCGATCGGAAGTCTGCACGGACCTCTCCCCGGCGAACGCCGCCACCAGCGACGAGAAGTCCTCACGCGCGAAATATTCCATGAACACCGCGCGCACGGCCTTCTCCAGGATCTTGCTGATGACGTGGAACTCGGTCACGGTCTCCTCGCGGAACGGATCCAGCTCGATTTTTCCCGAGGTGGACGTGTACAGGCTCGACAGGTCGCACATGCGGGGCACTGCCCGCGCTTCCTTGAGCACGATGGTCCGCCGCCGCGCGTTCGCGATCATCGTCTCGTAGTTGGTGATGGACAGCCGCGCCGACACCCCCGACTTGTGGTTCACGTACGGCGAGTTGCGCGCCTCGATGGTGATCTGCTCGACGATTTTCGCCATGAACTCCGGCACGTGCACCGCCACCCCATTGTCATGCGGCCGGCGCGCCTCCTGCTCCATGATGCGGATGCCCACTTCCCGTTCGCGCGGATAGTGGGTGCGGATCTCCGCGCCGATGCGGTCCTTGAGCTGGGTGATGATTTTTCCGCTGCGCGAATACTCCTCTGGATTCGCGGTGAACACCAGGCAGAGGTCCATCTCGAAGCGGATCGGATATCCCCGAATCTGCAGGTCGCGCTCTTCGAGGATATTGAACAGCGACACCTGGATCAGGTA
>VGFD01000488.1 GCA_016868975.1 Armatimonadota bacterium
CGACGACGAAGAAGAGGACGACGACGACGACGACGACGAGGACGACGAGGACGAGGACGACGACGAAGAAGAAGAAGACGACGACGATTGGGACGAGGAAGACGACGACGAAGACTGGGATGACGACGACGAAGACGACGACGACTGGGACGAGGAAGATGACATGGAATCCGTCGAGGATCTGAAGGAAGACGAGCTGAACAGCGAGGACGAATGATCGAAGCGCGAAGCGTCGTCACCTCGCCCGAGGCCACCATTGCGCAAGAGATCCTGGCCATGGCGCTGCGCAATTCGCGCGACGCCGAGTTGTTCTGGGCCAGCGAAGAGAGTTTCACCGCGGGCACCACCGACACGCGCCCCCCTCGAGCCGTGCGTCGCGAAGGGGAGGGCGTTGCCTTGCGCGTCATCTCAGCCGGTCGGGTGGGATTCGCGGTGCACGTGGGCTCGCTGGCCACCGTGGATTCGTCCGCTTTGCTCAAGGAAGCGACCCGGCGCTCGGCCGAAGGGCCGGAGGCGCCGCCGACGTTCTGGAAGGACCGCGAGATTGGGCCCGCCGAGGCCATCTGGGATGAAAACGTGGCCGCGCTGGGCGCCGGCGACGTGACGCGACTCGCGCGCCAGGCCTCCCTCAGATTGGAGGACGCGCTGGGGCCGGTGCCGCGCGACGTGGCCGTCCGTCGGGTAGTGCGGCAGGTCGCGCTCATTTCCCGCACCGCCGAACGGCGCTTCGAAAAAACCATCTTCCAGTTCCGCGCGCAGGTCGGGCCCCTGGGCAGGTCTGATGCGGTTCTCAGCGATACGTGGGCCTCGTGCCGCCTGCCGGACGATCCCATGCACTGCCTGGCGGATATTCTCTGGCGCGCGCCCTTCTCGCGCGACGCGGCACGCACCGAGCCCGGGCTGATCGACGCGGTCCTCTCGCCGCGCGCGACCGGCACGCTGCTGCGCTGGGCGTGCGGCGGCCTCACCGGACGGGCCTTTATCGACGGCTCGTCGCCCCTGCTGGGCTGCCTGGGCAAGCGCGTGTTTGACGAGCGCCTCACGCTGGCCGACGACCCCTCCCAGCCCTGGGCCGCCAACGCGGCGCCTTACGACGGCGAGGGCGTGCCCCGACACCGTCACGCGCTCATTGAGCGAGGCGTGTTGCAGGGATTGCTGCTCGATCTGTCCAGCGCGCACAAACTGGAGATGTCTCCCTCGGGATCCGCGGTCCGCGCCATGGACAGCGCGCCGGCGGCGGCGCCCTCGCACCTGGATCTCGCGCCCGGGGAGGGCAGCCTCGACGACATGCTGGCGGCCGGCGAGAACGGCGTCTACGTGGACAGTTTCCCGGAGGACCTTGAGCCGTCCCCAAACGGCGACTTCACCGCCCCGCTGCGCGCGGCGTACCCGATTCGCGGCGGCCGCCCGAGCGGTTGGCTCAGTGGAATGGCGCTGGTTGGCAACGTGTACGACCTGCTGGCGGATCATCTCTCGGCCGTGGGGGGAGACCGCGCCACCGGGGTGGGCTGGCGCTGCGGACCCATCGCGCTTCGCGATGTGGAGCTGATTAGATGCCCCTGATTCTGGGCGTTTCCGTTTTGTAATGTAAAACTGCCGGAATCGAAACATGCCAGTGATGGATCGCGCAACACGGCCTTGCTACAATGTCGTTGTTCACACAGCCGGCCCCGCCTCGGAAAAATCTTCAATAGCCGGGCCCCAGGAGGAACGCGGTTGAAGGAAGGCAAGCTCGCAAAGTCGCTCCGCTGGGAAGACTTCGTCTGGATGATCATCCTCTCCGGACTCGCCACCCTCTGGATCGTGCTGCTGACCAGCCCCTCCTGGCGCTAGTTGGGGCGACTCCCCCTACTCGCGGTAAACTCGCGGGAGGTCCCAGCAGATCCGGGTGACCACCTCGTAATGGATGGTCCCGATCTTTTCAGCCACTTCCTCGGCGGTGATTTCGGCGTCCCCCTGCGCGCCGATCAGCGTCACCTCGTCGTCCCGCGCCGCGTCGGGGATATCCGTCACGTCCACCACGGTCACGTTCATGCACACCCGCCCCACGATGGGCGCGCGATGTCCGCGGATCAGCACGTGCCCGCAGTTGGAGAGGTGGCGGTCAAGGCCGTCCGCGTATCCCACGGGCAACACCGCCACCCGCGTGGGGCGCCTCGTCTTGAACGTGCAGCCGTAGCCGATCGACCAGCCGGCCGGAACTGACTTCACCTGGCTGACCCGCGTCATGAAGCGCAAGGCCGGCTGCAGAAAATTGGCCAGCAGGCGCACGCCGCGCGTCTGTACCTCCACGTCGTTGAGCAGGTTATGCAGGTCCTGGCCCTTGGAGATCATCAGCAACCGCGTCTCCTCGGATGGCCACAGGCCGTACAGCGCAATCCCCACGCGCACCAGGCTGTAGCGCAGCTCGGGCATGAGCATCCCCGCCGCGCTCCCCGACATGTGCCGCACCGGAACGTCGATGCCGGCCGCCTCCAGCCCCTCCAGCACGGCGCGGAAATTCACGTACTGCTTGAGGGTCATCGATTGATCGATGCCTTCCGCGTCCGCCAGGTGCGTGTAGATCCCCTCGACCTCCAGGCCCGGCATTTCCCGGAGCGCGGACACGAAGGGGACCGCGTCGTCCGCGGTTACGCTGAGGCGCCCCAGGCCGGTGTCCACCTTGGCGTGCACTTTCAGGCGGGTGCCGACCTCCAGCGCGCGGTCGGACATTACCCGCGCGGCCTCCAGATCGAAGACCCCGACCGTGACGCGATGGCTCGCCGCCAGCCCGGCGTGCGCGGGATGAATCGGGCCCAGCACGACGGTCGGAGTTTGGAGGCCGGCGGCGCGCAGCGTCACCGCCTCGTCGAGCGTGGCCACGCCCAGCCAGGCCGCGCCGCAGGCGGCGACCGTGCGCGCCACCGGCAGCAGCCCGTGCCCGTACGCATTGCTCTTCACGATCGGCATCAGCGCGTGACCATCGCCGATGATCTGCCGCAACTGATGATAATTGCGCGCGATGGCCCCGAGGTCGACTTCGACCCAGACGAGGGGACTATCGTCGACCAACGGTCTTTTTCACCTTGACCTTGTGCGACGCGTCTTCGGCGAGCCAGCGCGCCGCGTCGGGCGCGTGATAGGTAAGGATGAAGGAGGCTCCGGCGCGCTTGAAACCGGTGAGGATCTCCAGCACCACGCGGCGCTCGTCAATCCAGCCGTTGGCGGCGGCGGCCTTCACCATGGCGAACTCGCCGCTCACGTTGTAGACCGCGACCGGCATGTCCACCAGGTCGCGCACCTCGCGCACGAGGTCAAGATAGGGCAGGCCCGGCTTGACCATCACCATGTCCGCGCCTTCTTGCACGTCGAGCAGCACCTCGCGGAGCGCCTCGCGGCGGTTGGCCGGATCCATCTGGTAGGAGCGGCGATCGCCGAACTGGGGCGTCGATTCGGCCGCCTCACGGAACGGTCCGTAGAATCCCGAGGCAAATTTCGCCGAGTAGGCCAGGACGGGGACGTCCTCGTAGCCTTCCCCGTCGAGCGCGCTGCGGATGGCCTTGACGCGGCCGTCCATCATGTCGCTGGGCGCAACCACATCCGCGCCAGCCCGCGCGTGCGCGACGGCGCTGTGGGCCAGCAGCTCCAGGCTGGGGTCATTGAGGATCCGATCCTCGGACACCACGCCGCAATGCCCGTGGCTGGTGTATTCACACAAGCAGATGTCGGTCATCACGATGAGCTGGGGCATCGCGTCCTTCAACGCGGCCACCGCGCGGGGGATGATGCCGTTGTCCTGGTAGGCGCCGCTGCCCAGCGGATCTTTCTGGGCGGGGATGCCGAAGAGGATCACGGCCGGCACGCCGGCCAGGTACGCGCGGGCCGCCTCCGCGACGAGCTCGTCCACCGACAGTTGGTAGTTGCCGGGCATCGAGCCGATCTCGCGCCGCACCCTCTTCCCCTCGACGACGAACATCGGGTAGACGAGGTCGTTGCGGGTGACCTGGGTTTCGCGCACCAGGGAGCGCATAGCCTCGGTGGCACGCAGGCGCCGCATGCGGACGGTGGGGAATCCCGTGGTGGAGCCGTTCCGATCTGTGCTCATCGGGCGAGCATTCGGAGAGCCAATGAAGCGCTCCTCCGACCAGTGTGTCTAGATCCAGGACTCCCTGTGCTGTAATTCGTACTGCAGGGTGAGTTACAGACCGCCCTCGTCAGTGTATGATATTGACAGAAGATTGGCGGGGACTCGTCCCCAACTCCTAAACTTCTCTTGGCGCTTCCTGCCAGATGCCCCCATACCCCCCCATGGCAGGAGGCGCCGTTTTATTTCCGTCGGACCCGCCGCCAATTACAACCGATGGGTGAGTTAGATGACGGCCCGGCCGCGCTAAGATGAACGTGTAACAGTAGTTTAGCTCTCGACGCCTCTTGCCAGATGCCCCCCCATACCCCCCATACCCCCCATACCC
>VGFD01000489.1 GCA_016868975.1 Armatimonadota bacterium
CGCGCGCGGATGGATCCCGGTTCGGCGAGGGGGACTGCATGGAAGCAGTATCCCTGGGCATAAGGGGTGGGCCCTGGACGTCAACGCCGTCGGGCGGACACGATGAGCGTGCCCGGGACGGTGTTCAGCTTGCTGTAGTACGGCTCCGCGTTCCAGCCGGACCGGCGCCACACTTCCAGGTCGACTGGCGGCGGCTCCAGCATGCGCTCGACCTCGAAGCCGGCCTCGCGGACCAGGCGGAACCACTCGGTGAGCGGGCGGTGCCACGAGCGGAAGGGCGTGCCGCCGAACCAGCTCCACTCGGTCTCCACCTGGAAGTACGACTGCGTGAAGCAGTACGGGGGATCGTCGGTGGTCACCGCGTCCACCGGGTGGTGCACGCTGAAGGCCAGTTGGCCGCCCGGCTTGAGCACCCGCCAGGCCTCGCGAAACACCGCCGCGACCTCCCGCACGTAGCTCAGCACGTGCACCGAGACGACCACGTCAAACGCGCCGTCTTCAAACATGGGCAGCGTTTCGATCTCGTGGTGCACGAGGTGGACCTTGCAGCCCAGCAGCCGACGCGCATGCTGGATCTGCGCTTCGGAAGCGTCCACGCCCGCGATGTACGCCGGCCCGAGGTGACTGATCGCCATGCAGTCCTGGCCGCCGCCGCAGCCCAGCACGACGACGCGCTTATCGCGCACTTCGTCGAGCACGCGCAATTCATTTTCCAGCGGGCAGCGGATCCCCCAGGCAAGCGACTCCGTGGGCCATCCACGACCCGCTTGATATTCCGCGGAAATCTGGTTCCACGATTCGCTGTTGTCAGACATCTATGGATGCCCGCCAGAGATCGGCATCCTCCCGCGTCCAGCCGTCGATGCCCCGCAATCGTTTCCGCAGCGCGCATAGAGGTCGGCGCAGCCCTCGAGGTTGAGCGTCCGCATACTGGTCGATGTACTTTGCAAGAACTGGCACTTCCTGTTCGACCAGCATCCCGTTAGGATGGAATCTAAACGGAGGCACCTCATCATGCGACGCGCCGAGTTCGCCGAGCACCGGCTGGAGACCGCCATTGAAATCCTGGACGCCGCGCGGTACGGCCACCTGGCCACCGTGGCGCCCGACGGACATCCCGAGATTCGCGCCATGAACTACGCGCGCGTGGGCAACGTGCTGTACTTGCACAGCGCGTTGCCCCAGCCCGATCGGGTGGTGCTGGCCGTCGAGGATACCGTCGACTGGATTCCCTCGTACTGGCGGCATCCGGAGATGGCCTGCCCGGCCACGACCTATTATCGCTCCCTGCACGTGCGCGGCGCTCTCCGCTCGGTGGAATCGCTGGAGGAAAAAGCCGATGCCCTGGAGGCCTTCATGGCGCGCTACCAGGCCGAGGGCGGCTTCGTGCCCATGCGTGACGCGCGCTACAACGGACCGCTGAAGGCGCTGACCGTACAGGCCCTCAATATCGACGACTGGACCTGCAAGATCAAGATGGGCCAGCACTTGCAGCCGGGCCAGCGCGCCGCCGTGCACGAGAAACTGATCGAGCGCGGCGACCCGGAGGACATGGCCTGCGCCGCGGAGATGGCGCGGAACAACGACGACCTGCCCGCGGCCTATCCCGAGCACGACAACGGCCTGCTGTGGACCGACCGCACCGCCGACATCCCCTCAGGCGACGTGCACGCACTGCTCGCCCGGACCTACTGGGCGGCCGACCGCCCCCTGAGCCGCGTGGCGCGCAACCTGCGCGAGGCCACCGTGAACCTCGCCGCCCTGCGTGACGGCCGCGTGGTGGCGACGGCGCGCTGCGTAGCTCTCCGCAAGGACATCGTGTGGCTTTTCGACGTGGCGGTCGCCGAGGCCGAGCGCGGGCGCGGCCTGGGGATCGAGCTGATGCGCCGCTTCCTGGCCCATCCCGCGGTTTGCGGCGCGCGGCGCGTCTTCCTGGACACGCGCGACGCCATGACGCTGTACGAGCGCTTCGGTTTCGAGGTGGTGGCGCGCAGTCGGCTTCGTAACAGCGTCTTGATGGTGCGCGAGATCGACGTTCGCTGTGGAGAGCACTGCTCGTCGCAGACAACTGGCCGGAGCGCTTAGCGGTCCGTGTCGCGCGCCACTTAGTGCCCGGCCCACAATCTCAGCGGCCGCCAGTTTCTCCGACGGCACCGGGGCTGCAATGGAGACCTGGCACCTCGCTCTGGCGGGGCGCGCAAGTCGGCCACTTGCGCTGCACGGTGCAGTGGTGCAGGCGGCCTTCGCGGAACCAGGCGCAGGACGCGGTTTCCCGCAGGTACCACCAGCCGGTGCCGGAGATGCGGTCATCGACCACCCTGTCCGGCGGACCCAGAATGGCCCGCACGTCTTCCTCGGTGGCGCCGGCGTGGAGCACCTCCTGGCCGTCCTGGTGGAACTTGTGCCCGAACGCCAGCTCCACGACCCGCGCGTCGGGTGCGAAGTGCACTTCGTCGAGGTCGGTGCTGCCGTGCCGATCCGCGTAGTAGCGCCACACGTTGTCCCACGAGCAAGTCGGCGGATCGTGCCAGGACGAACGCGGCGCCCCGAGACGCGCAGCCACCTGCTCGGAGGTCATCCCCGCGGTGACGCCGCCGATGTCCAGCGGCCGTGAGAGATCGACGCCGCCCCGGGGACGCAAGACCCCCATGAGCAGCGCCGCCGCCACGACCGCCCCAAGCAGCCACCACAGGTCTCTACGCTTGCCCACGATGGGATCATGCCCATCTCACGGGTGCGCCGGCCGATCGCCCTGCAATGCGCGAAGCGGGCCGGCCGCGGAAACTGCTCGCGCCCGTTTTCCAGCGGCGCTGTGATTCTTAAATATTCGGCAGGCGTTGCCAGTCGTAATCCACGTTGTACATTCGCGGCCCGGTAATTCCTCTGATGGTGAACGTGGCGGTATTCGTTTCACCTCCGGAGGACGTCACCGTCTGCTCATTGCCGCCCACGAACTCGACCACGGCTGGCGATTTGTTGATAAAGTGGATGCGCACGCGCTCGCGGGTATTCTCCACGGTAAAGACTCCGCTGGTCTCCTCACCGATTTTCAGCGGATTCTTCCCCACCTGCAGCTTCACGCGAATGCGGGGCGCTGCCGTGGTGCTCGCTTCTTCTCCCATCGTGAACGCGACCGGGTTGCTGAACTGGCCGTGAACCTGAACCTCGACGTCGCATGCCTCAGCCGCGTCGGCGGGGACATTTACGGCAAGGCTGGTGTCGTTGACCACAAGCGGACGGCATCCGACGCACCCGAAAAACACAGTGACGTCGTTGCGACTCGTTCCGAAACCGGTACCCGACACGATCACGGTCGCACCGTCCAAAGCTTGCGTGGGAAGCAGACTTTTCAGCGTGGGCCGCTCAGGGAGGGAAGCGTGCCCCAGTGCGGCGATGGCCTTGTCCAGCGCTTCCTGGCCAGCTTTCTTGGCATCCTCTACGGCCTTCTCCTGAAGACCTTTGGGGTCCATTTTCGTCTCGTCCATTTTGGCTTTCGTCTGCTTCGGGCTACCGCCAAAAGTGACATGAAACTGCTTGTTTCCGGCATTCTCATAGCTCTGCAGCAAATCCACCGTCTGCTGCCTTGTAAGGTTGGGCGGTAATTTGCCGTCTTTCGCGGCCTTATTGACCGCGTCCACCGCGGCGCGGTCGATCTGGCGATGTCCAGCCTCGTGGGTGGTGGTGACGGTTTTCTGGTCGTCATCCGGCAATCCGCCGGGCAAGATCGTGACGGCCCACTTCTTGATGCCGTCCTTGGTCTCCGAATAAAACGCAAAGGTGTCGGCGCGCGGGGCGTTCTTCTGACGCTTGATCTGCTTGACCGCGCGGTCGATGGCGCCGGCTTTCTCCAACGCGGAAATTGTCGCATCGTCCGCGCCGGCGTTCTTGAGTGCATCCTTGTATGCGGTAGTCAGGTCGGCCTCGGAGAGATCCAGGGTGGTGCCGGTGCCCGCGCTCGCCGATCCTCCCCCGAACTCGCTGGGAGCCGCAAACACCGCGCCCGGGAGCAGCGCAAGTGCCAGCACAAACAGAATGGAAGCAGCACGCATTCTCATGGGAACTTCTTCGAGCCGGCGAGGCCGCCCTCCCACGCGGTGCCTGGGTACGGCGCTCGACCCCCCGGGCGGATCAAACGGGGGCTATTGATCCGCCGGGCAGCGCGTCTCGGAGAACGAACAGGTCTCGCCGCATCCTCTAGTGCCACGTCCGTCAAGTTCGTCCCTACCCAGAATCGCAACGTTTCGGCCCCGCAACGGAAAGGTGAATTGATCGACGGCGTGGTGGAGGCCTCCGGCCCCCGTCGCGCTGTGGTCTGCCCCGTCGCGCTGTGGTCGCCCTACCGTTCGTCACTGCCGATCATTCTGGCCTTCTTTGGGCGCGATGACGACCAAATTGATCGGCAGTGCCCAGGTCGGCGAGGTAGTGGCCTGTAGCTTTCCGC
>VGFD01000490.1 GCA_016868975.1 Armatimonadota bacterium
TGAGCCCGCTCAGCAGCAACGTGCCGTAAAACAGCAGCACTTCCGCGGGGGACACGCCGCCCAGGAAAAAGACCGTCGCGGTGACCGGCAGGGACGACACCAGCAGAAATGCCACGTACGAGAGACCAAAGAGCAGTTTTCCGCCCACCACCTCCGCGGGTGAGAGCAGCGTCGCGGTCAGCATCTCGTAGGTTTTTTTCTCGCGCTCCGAGGTGACCAGGCCGCAGGTCAGCGAGGGCGCCACCAGCACGACCATCATCCACTGGATGAGAAAGGTCCAGATCAAGATCATCTGGCCGGCGTCGGACTTGAGCACCGGCCGCCCCTGCGGTGGCGTGTCGATGGCGCTGGCCAGGATGAGCAGCGTGATACCCGCCAGACAGGTGACGTAGACGCTCTGGATGACGATGATGCGGCGCTCCCGCAGGCCCGAGCGCAATTCTCGCCAGAGCACCGGACTGGCCACGATGCGGCCCAGTGCCTGGGCGAGGTCGAGCGGCTTGCGGAGCAGGGCGGCGGTCATTTCATCAGCCCCGGACCGTCGTCGTGCGCGCCGCCGCCCACGCCGCCGCGAGTGATTTTCATGAACACGTCCTCCAGGTCGGTTTTTTCTTCCCAGAATCCGACGAGACGCACTTTTTCGGCGACGAGACGGTCCACCAGCGCCGGCATGTCGTCTAGCGTGCCGCTGAACTCGGCCTGCAACTGGCTGGTGCCGTCCGAGCGGCGGCGGCCATTCTGCTCGCGCACGTTCGCTAACTGGGGGCAGGCCTGCAGAATTTCGCGGGCCGCGGCCGGCTCGCCGATGACCCGCACGTTGACCACCCGATAGGAGGCGGACTCGACGCGCGCGGTGACCTCGTCCACCTCGCCAAATTCCAGCAATCGTCCACCCTCGATAATCCCGATCTTGTTGCAGAAATCGGCCAGCTCAGGCAGGATGTGCGACGATACGAAGAGCGTCTTTCCGAGCCGGGTCAATTCTTTCATCAGCTCGCGAAATTCAATGCGCGCGCGCGGATCCAGCCCGCTGGCCGGCTCGTCGAGCACCAGTACCGACGGGTCGTGGATGAGCGTCTTGGCGAGGCAGAGCCGCTGCTTGAGACCCACCGAGAGGGCGTCCACGAAGTCGTTGCGGCGCGGCGTCATGTCGGTCAGCTCGAGCACGTCGGCGACCAGTCCGAGCCGCTGTCCGCGCGGCTTGCGGTAGGCCGCCGCGAAGAAATCCAGATATTCCCAGACGCGCATCCCGTCGTAGACGCCAAAGTGGTCCGGCATGTAGCCGAGGACCTCACGCACCTTTTCCGGCTCTTCCACCGCGCAGTATCCGTTGATCAACACCGTGCCGGCCGAGGGCTCCAGCAGCGTCGCGAGAATCTTGATGGTGGTGGTTTTTCCGGCGCCGTTCGGGCCGATAAACCCGAACGCGTCGCCGGTCTCGATGCGCAGGCTCAACCGCTCGACCGCCACGGCGGGGCCGTAGGATTTCTCCAGGTTTTCGATCTCGATCATGGACGGCTTCCCCGCACGACCACCAGCGTGGCCTGCCGCGGACGATCGGTGCGGCCGCCGAGGTTCACGTCGACCAGGGGCGCGCGCGACCAGCCGAGGAGCAGCGGCGTGTTTTGCGCCTTGGAGAGCAATTCTTCCGAGAGGCTCTGTGCCAGCAGCTCGCGGGATTCCTCCACGTCGGCTTCGTCGTTGTCGAATCCGCTCCACACGGCGCGCAGCATGCGGGTCAGCTGGTCAGCGGTTGACGCTCGGTTGCCGTTGAAGCGGAGCGGGCGAACCGAGTTTCCGGCGGCGAGGTCAAAAGGCTCTGAAATCATGCCGCCGCGATACACGACGCACTTCTCCAGGGAAATGTCCGCGCCATTCTGCATGTGGAGGCGATTGCTGCTGTCGATGTGGAACGACGTCGTGGCGGGCAGCGGCACCACGGTGTCTCCGAAAAAGCGGCGCATCGCCCACATTTCCACGTTGACGTCGCGCAGCACGAAGCCGTCGAGAAGCGCGGTGGTCAGCGAACGCTCCTCGCTGTCCAGCTCGCCGCGCACCACGGACTTGCCGCGCAGGCTCAGGGAATAATCGGCGTGCCGTGGCGAGAACAGCGAAAACCAGGTGCGCGCGACGGCTTCGTCGGAGCCCTGCGCGATCTGGGCCACGGAGATCTGCCGCAGCAGTACGATCGAGCCTTTCGTGTAATACGAAATGGCAAAGCTCACCGCGGAAAACGTGAGTGCCAGGATAGGGACGGTCACGTACATCCAAAGAAGCTGGTCGCGACGCTTCAAGAGAAAATAATTGACCGGTCCGACCAGCAGCACGTACACCAGCAGGAAGAGGGTCAGTCCGCCCAGCGACGGCGGGCGCAGCTGAGGGCTGGTGGCCAGCATTTGCGGATGTCCCACGTTGAGCTGCTGCTTGCGATGGCGATCGGTGGTGGACACTATCTCGCGCCACCAGTCGCGGGCGGCGTTGTCGGTGAGAATCCTGGGATTCGAGATGTCGACGGCGGCGAGATACACTTGACCCAGGCCGTGGCCGCCGCGCACCAGAAAGGGGGCGCTCGCGGTTCCGCGGACGATTTCCGCGGTCCCTCCGAGCCGCAGCATGGCGGCGTCGGGGGTGGCCAGGTCGGCTGACGGAGGCGCCTCGCGGATGCCCAGCACGCGCGCCGGCAGCAGATTTTTCAAGGCGTCCATTTCTCCTGGATCGCCGCTGGGAATGATCAGCAGCGTGCCTCCGGCGGCGACCCAGTCCGTGATCGCGGAAATCTGTGCGTTTTTCAAACTGAGCCGCCCGGGCTGGCTGAGAATAAGCAGGCTGGTGCTCGCGTATCCGGCCCACAGGTCCGGAAGGCTGTCGACTTGAGGATAAAAAACGTACCAGTCCGCGGCGCGCGTATTGGAATTCGTGGCCGGCGGCTTGAAGCCCAGCACCGAGTCGAAACCGCCACGCGACGGCGAGAGGGCCAGCATCAGGACGTCGTCATCCATGATCATTTTCGGATGCGTGAGATCGGAGGCGACCACCGTGCCGCTCTTGTCCACCACCTGGACCGGGAGGTCGGCCGGGCGGTTGAGTCCCAGGTACACCGCCTCGAAATTCGGGAACAGCATCATGACCGACTTGCGCGAGCCGGCCGGGAGGCTGATGGGCTGGTCAATCTTCGAGCGCGTCCCGTATCCGTAGTCGCGATGGGGGATCTCCGCGGTGATGCGGCCCTGCAGCGCGGGGCCGGTATTCTCCACGGTCACCGTGATGGCGTAGGGTTGGGATCGCTTGAAGTGCGGCCCGGCGCTTTCCACGGCCTCAATGACAACGGCCGAGGCGGCCGGCCGCGCCGTGCCGACCAGCAACAGCAAGATCAGGCTAGCGAGCGGCCGCGACACGATCCAGGTCCTTCACGATCTCTCCGACCAGCGTATCGGTCGAGACGCCCTCCGCCTCGCCCTCGAAGCTGCGGATGATGCGGTGGCGCAGCGCTGGGACAGCCACCGCGCGGACGTCCTCGCAGGCTACGTTGAAGCGGCCCTGGCGCAGGGCGTGCACCTTGGCGGCCACCACCACCGATTGCGCGCCGCGCGGGCTGGAGCCGTAGCGCACGAACTGCTTTACCGAGGACGGCGCGTCTGGATGGTCCGGATGCGTCGCGGAGATCAGCCGCGCCACGTACTCGGCCACCGCGTCGGAGAGGAGCACTTCTCGGGAAAGCCTTCGCATCTGGAGGATGGCCCGCCCGTCCGCGGTTTTCTCCAGCGTCACGTCCGTGCCGGCGGTCGTTCGTGAAAGAATCGAAACCAGTTGGGGCACGTTGGGGAACGCCACGATCAATTTGAAGAGAAAGCGGTCGACCTGCGCTTCCGGCAGCGGGTAGGTGCCCTCCATCTCGATGGGGTTCTGGGTGGCCATCACGAAAAACGGCTCGGAAAGCTGGCGCACCACGCCGGCCACGGTGACGCTGCGCTCCTGCATCGCCTCCAGCAGCGCGCTCTGGGTTTTCGGCGTGGCGCGGTTGATCTCGTCGGCCAGAACGAAGTGCGCGAAAATCGGGCCGGGCTGAAACTGGAAGCCGCGCAGCCCGCCGTCCTCGACCACGATGTTGGTGCCGCAGATATCCGCCGGCATCAGGTCGGGGGTAAATTGAATGCGGGAAAACGACAGGTCGAGCACCTGGCCGAGAGTTTTAACCAGCACGGTCTTGCCAAGTCCGGGCACGCCCTCCAGCAGCACGTGTCCGCCCGCCACCACCGCGGTCAGGACGCGCTCGACGACTTCTTCCTGCCCCACGATGACCTTGTGCATCTCCTTGCGGATCGCATCAAAAGTAGCCTGGAACTGCGCTACCCGTGCTTCGATATCGGGCTCGTCCATCAATTGCCTCCCGCGCGTGGATCGATTTCTTGAAAATACGAGC
>VGFD01000491.1 GCA_016868975.1 Armatimonadota bacterium
CGCGGTTCCGAACTGTTCGCCGCGATCTGGGAGCGAACACTCCCCGCGATCGGGGAGCGAACAGCAAAATGGCGCGGTTGCTTGAAAGCAAGTCCGCGGAACTGCTATAACCCTTCCGATGCAGGCCCTTGCCAACACGCTGGCGGCGGTGCCGTGGCGGTCCCATAGCACGATCACCCGGGCGGCCGGTTTATTTACCTCGAGGCGCGGGGACGAGGTTCTCGTTGTGGAGCCTCTGACGGCGTCATGGGGAGTGTTCTCCGGCGCGGCCTGGAAGGTCTTCTTGCAGACGGCCCGTCCCCAGCCCGCCGCGGCACTGGTTCACGCGGTCCTGGCCGAGGGGATCGACGAGCGGCAGGCCCACGACCTCCTGCGTCAGATGTACCACCAGGGCTTCATCCAGGTGGACGGTCGCCCGTTCCGCGATCCCGAGGAGTTGTGGAAGCGGCCGGCCGAGGTGCCCACCTTCGTGTCGGTGCACGTCCTGGAGGGCTGCAACCTGCGCTGCTCCTATTGCTACGCCGACGCGGGCGCGGATCTCAACCGCATGGAGCGCGACCTCATCTTCCGCGTGGTGGAGAAGTCCATTCGCGAGATTCCTTCGGACGCGCTGACCGTCGACTTCCTGGGCGGCGAGCCGATGCTGCTTTTTGACGACGTGACCGACGCCATCCGGCACGGGCGCGACGTTGCCACGGCGATGGGCAAGCGCGTTGAGTTCATTTTGCAGACCAACGGCACCATGCTCACCCGCGACAAAGCGCGCGTGCTGCGCGACCTGGAGGTCGGCGTGGGCGTCAGCCTGGACGGCCCGAAGGCACTGCACGACCGCTACCGTCCCCGCGCGGACCGCAGCGGATCCTGGGACGAGGTGTACCGCAACCTCCTTGCGGCTCGCGAGGAGGGGCTCCGCGTGGCGCCCCTGGCAGTGATTCACGAGCCGGCCACCTACACCGAGGTGCTGCAGTTCTTCATCGACAACGGCTTCGAATTTCTCCGCTTCAACTACACTTCCAAGATCGGCAGAGCGCGCGACATGCTGGAATTTCCGGCCGAGCGCGCCGAAGCGTTCGCGAGCGGGTTCATGGACATGGTCGGCTTCGCGCTCTCCTGGTGTGAGTCGAACGGGCGGCCGCTGCGCATCAACGATTTGAACCAGATGATCCGCGTGCTGGCCACCAAGAACCGCGATTACATGTGCATGCGCTCGCCGTGCGGGCTGGGCGATTCGATCATCTCGTTTGGCACGAAAGGCGAGATCTACGCGTGCGAGGAATTTGAGCGCGACACCAAGGCGAGGTTCATGCTCGGGCAGACCGGCGAGATGACGTTGCCGGAGGTGGTGGCGTCGTCGCCCAATTACCATTTGCTCAAGCAGCGCAAGGTGGAGAATATCCCGAAATGCTCACGCTGCCACCTGCGCTACATCTGCGGGGGCGGCTGCACGCACAAGTCGCTGGCCTATTACGGCTCGCACTTGCGCGAGGATCCTATGTGCCGCTATTATCAAGTGGTTTTTGAAGAATTGATGTGGACAATCTGGAAGGAGCCCAGGGCGGTGGATTTCCTGGGCGCCATTTGATGGAGGTCTGGCCATGGCGCTGACGGTACAGAAAATCACCAACAAGGAGCACTCGCCGCTGCTGACGGCGTCGGCGCTGGTTACCCGCACGCCAAACCTCTATCAGTCGCGGCGGCAGAACCGGGTGCTCTTTATTGAGCGGGAGTCGGGCTCGTGGCTTATCCTGGATGGAGATCGACTGCGCCACTTTCTGCAGGTGCAGCGCCCCATGACCGTGCGGGATTTCATCAACATCCAGAATGGGATGACGGAGCGTCAGAAAGAGGCGTTCCTGCTGGAGCTTTACGGGCACGGCATGGTGGAGATTGGCGGCAAGTCGTATTTCCACTATGAGAAGATGTGGAAGAAGCCGCAGCAGTACCCCACGTTTTTGTGCCTGCACATGACCGAGAAGTGCAATCTCGCCTGCACCTATTGCCAGGCGGATTCCACGCCGGCCGGCAAGGCGATGCCGCTGCAGACCGCGATGAAGATTGTCGAGCGCTTGCTTACCGAAAATCCTCCGGAGACCTTCACGATTGATTTCCACGGCGGCGAGCCCCTGCTGGAATACGAGAACATGATGAAGGTCATCCGGCACGCCAAGAAAGTGGCCGAGACAGTCGGCAAGAAGCCGGTGTTCATGCTGCAGACGAACGGCACGCCGTTGACGCCGGATCGCGTCAAGGGGCTCAAGGAGGAGGGCGTGTACGTCGGCGTGTCGTTGGACGGCCCCGGCGAAGTGCACGACAAGCAGCGCTTTACCGCGCGCGGCAAGGGCAGCTTTGAGCGGGTGTGGGGCAATGCCCAGCGGGCCATGGAGATGGGACTCAACACCGGCTTCCTGGCGGTGATTCACGACCCGCGGGATTATCTGACCTCGTATAAGTGGTTTCGCGATCAGGGCTTCCGCTCGTTCCGCATCAATTATTCGTCGGCCATAGGCCGCGGTCCCAAGGAGCTGGAGTTTCCGGCCGGCCGCGAGGAGGCGTTCGCCCGCTACTGGATGGACATGGTGCGCGACGCGCTGGACTGGACCCGCAAGAACAACGAGCACCTGAATATCTCGGATATCAACAACAAGATCAATAATCTGACGACGAAGAACCGCCCGTTTATGTGCTATCGCTCTCCGTGCGGCGTGGGCAACTCGGTGCTTGGCTTCGGCGTCGACGGCGGCATTTTCGCCTGCGAGGAGATGGCCAGCCTGGAGTATTTCCGGGTGGGCAACATCTGGGACGAGAACACCAGCATCAAGCAGCTGGTCGACACCAACCCGATTCTTCAGGACCTGCAGCGGCGCACGGTGGACAACATCCCCAAGTGCAGCACCTGCCACTTGAAGCGCATCTGCAGCGGCGGCTGCACCTCCAAGACGTTCGCCAAGTACGGCACGGTGTGGCGCGAGTCGCCGATGTGCGGCTTTTACCTGATCGCCTACGAAGAATTGATGTGGATGATCCACGATAATCCAGATATGGTGGAAAACCTGGGTTTTGAAGGCAAGCTGTCGCCCAAGTTCAACCAGGCGAAACGGGTCAAGAAGGGCACCAACACAGGCCAGGTGGATGGCGAGGGCAACGCCCCGGGCGAGCTGCTCATACACGGTACCGACGGCAGCGCCCTGGACGTGTTCGAGATGATCACCTCGTAGTATGCGCGCCCGTGAACGCCCCTAAGAAGATGAAATCCCCATATATTCGCCGAATATATGAGGATTTCGTCATCTCAGACTGGCAAAGTGGCCCTTACTTTGTGGCCACCACCAGCGGCGAGTGAAACCCGACGTCGGTTTTCTCCATCTTGCTGAACCCCGCGTCCTTCAGCCACGATGACAGCTCGGCGAAGGTGTAGGTGTCGCCATCCGTGGTGTGGAGCAGCATATTGAGCGCGAAGCCGAGCGGGAACGGGGGGCCGCTGCGGTCGTCGTTCGGAATCATTTCCACGATCATCACCTGGCCGCCTGGCTTGAGCGCCTTGTGCAGCTTGGCGAAGAACCCGCGCGAGGCCGCCTCACCCTCGCTGTGCACGATGTTGCCGAGAATTGCCAGATCGAAACGGTTCTCACCAAGGTTCACGTCCCGCATGTTACCCGGGAGGAACTCGAAACGGTCCTCCACGTTGTGCTTGCGGGCGTAGTGGCGCGTCGTGTCGAGCACGGCCGGGAAATCGAGGGCGGTCACTTTCGCGCCGCGCTCGGCGAAAGGGATGCTCCAAACGGCCGAGCCGGCCGCCACGTCCAGCACCTGGGCGTCTTTCGGCAGGCCGGACGCGAGCGCATCGGCGGCACGCTTCGCCACGTCGAGGTTGATGACGTGCAGGCTCTTCACCAGAATCGGGAAGAATTGCGACGCCAACTCCTCCTTTTCCACCGTGCGAATCGGCGCGCCCGTCTTCACCGTCTCAGTGAGCGTTCCCCAGTTCGTCCACAGGTCGTCGCTCTCGAACATGGCGCCCAGGTATCCGTCAGTCCCGCGCACCAGGTGCTTCTCGGCGGCCGGCGTCAGGCGATAACCGTCGCCATCGCGGTCCACGAGGCCAAGGGACACGAGCACGTTGAGCATCATGCGGGTGCCGCGCTCGGAAGCGTTGGCGTGACGCGCCACCTCGGCGGCGGTCCTGGTGCCGTCCTTCATGGCCGTGAACAGGTCAAGCTGGATCGCGGTCATCAAGACGCGCGAGGGGACAAATGTGAAGCTCAGGTCAAAGAGCGTCTCGGCACTCATCGGGGGGGCCTGGGTTGCGGTGGTCATGGGAAATCTCCTCTCGGATGCACGGTGCCGCTCGGTCGGCGGG
>VGFD01000492.1 GCA_016868975.1 Armatimonadota bacterium
CAGGGAGATGTTGCCGGGCAGCCGCACCTCGTTCGTCTTGCCTTCGGCATCGAACGGCTTGATGGCGTGATACTCGCTGGGATAGCGGGCGGCCATCGTCTTCACGAAATCGCTGGAAGTCAGCCGCTGGGAAATCTCGTAAATGCCCTCCATGGGGCTGGCTTCGACGGCCTTGTCACGGCTGGCGACCACCAGGCGGGTCTCCTGGCCGTTCACCGGCAGCACGCCGACAACCGCCGTGAGACTGGGAAAGGCCCTGAGGTGGGATTGCAGCTCGCTGGCCACTTCGCTGCGGCCCTCGGGAGTCGCGGCTTCCTGTGGCTTGATGTTGGTCATCGCCATGTAAGGAAGCTGGGGAATCTCGGTGTAGGTCCGCGGCGCGAAGCTATCCTGCGGGGCGGCTTCCGGCTGGCACGAGGCAGTTCTCTGCATGGCCCGAGCGATCTCGGGGTTGGAAGCGGTAGCCGATACAAACATCTCTTGAGATTCCTCCTCGTGGACTGGTCTTCATCATACTGTGCAAATTCGCCCCGGCGGTATAGACGATTTGTTAACACCGGGATCACTTTACGCGCATGGCTATGCGGTTTAGAATGAGTTGATTTCATGAAGATTTCAGGTCCGTAGGGTACCATTCCGGCATTGCCACGAGGAGGCCGTTCCATGCAGACCATCGGATACCAGCAACCGCTCCACACGCACCCGCATCGCGTTCCCGCGCGGCAGCAGGAGCCCGTCGAGGTTTCCCCGGGCGTCATCGACATGCGCGGCGGCCCCACCCAGTACGCCTTCACCGCGGAAGACGCAGCCCACATCGTGGTGGACAACGCCGCGAAGGCCGCCGAGCACGGCACCTTCGGCGTGGGCGGCGCGCTTATCGGCCCGGATCACGAAGTGGTCGCAGTGGTGCAGAATCGCGTCATCCAGAACGGCGTGGTGAAAGACCCGACCGCGCACGCCGAGCGCCAGCTGGTCGACTGGTACTTTGAGCAGGTTCACCGTGGGGCAAACCTTCCGTCGCCCGAAAAGATGGCCCTCATCACTTCCCTGGACCCCTGCATGATGTGCTGCGGCGCTTCCCTGCAGGCCGGCTTCCACGTGGTGATCGCCGCGCTGGACACCTTTGCCGGAGTCAATTTCAAAGGTGACGGCAAGTACGAGACGCTCCCTGAGGGCCCGCGCCAGATGGCGAAGGACAAGTTCGGCTACGTGGGCATTGAGGGCGGACGCGCGTTCCAGGGCCCCCAGGACGCGCCGTATCCCAACGCCACCATCCCCGCCGAAGTCGAGAAGCGCTCGCTGGACGTGTTCACCGGCAGCCTCGACGAGGTGAAGCGCCAGATCAACGCGGCCGGTGGCGGCGACGTGAAGCCGATTGACGCGCACGAGCTGCTCCACGGAGCCTCTCCCGAAGTGCTCGGCGTGCTGCGGGCAAAAGATCCCCAGGCGCTTTCGTTGCGCGTGGATCCCAACAATCCCGGTCTCGACCTGGGCCAGCGCCTCGTGGACGTTGCGACGGCCTCCGCGAAGGCAGGCAATTCATTTGACGCCGCCGCGCTGGTGGATCCCAACGGCAACGTGATGATGGTGGTGGGCGGCCAGGAGAGCCACTCCCCCATCCGCACGCCCTTCATGGAGCTGACCCGCGCCTGGGCCAGCGCGCGCGCGGAAGCCGGCCCCACGGGCGCGGCGTTCCTCCCGCACATCAAGGATTGCAAGGTGGTCACCCTGATGGGCCCGGGCCGCGGCGCGACCGGCGTCATGCAGCTTGGCGCCTACGGCTCCAGCGTCGAGGGACCGGCCCCGGCCAGCGAATCCGCGCACTGGCAGTACGTGATTCCCAGCCAGACCCAGGCCGAGCTTGATCAGGAAATTGCCAACCTTCCCCCGCTGTACAGCCAGGTCATCAAGCCGGAAATGAAGCAGGTGAAGAACGAAGCGCTCGTCCGCCTGGGTCAGGACGCCCTGCGCCGCCACGCGGAAGGTGTTTAAGGGGATTTCCGGTAAGGCTCCGCGATGCGGGACGCTTCCGCGTTGTCGGCCAGCTGCGCTTCGTAGAACCACTGGCGCACCACGTCCTTGGCTTCCTTGCCGCTGGACTTGAGTGCGCCTTTTCATCGTAGAGTATGAAATACGGGACGCTGGAGATGCTGTACTGCTCGGCCAGCGGCGAGTCGAAGTCGATGCCTTCGATGCCCGGGCGATCGATATTCACTTTGCGGATCGCAACGTCACCCCGCGCCGCGGCAATTTTCTCCATCACCGGCGCCATCTCGCCGCAGGGCGGACACTGATCGCTGAAAAACTCGAACAGGGTCTGCTTGTCTTTCACCGAGGCTGCCGCGATATCCACCTGCTGCCCGGGCGTCGACCCGTTGAGCACGGAGATATCCGGCACGATCGGCGGCGCATCGGACTTGCCGCAGCCGGTGGCCATCACGGCGACAATCAGCAAGATACTGATAAATGGAAGCTTAACGGTTGTGAGGCACATCTCTCAATTCACACTGATAATCCCCGCCGCGCCCTGGCCGCCGCCGATGCACATGGTGATCATGCCGTGGCCCCCTCCCTGGCGGCGCAGTTCGTAAATGGCGGTGGCGGTCAGGCGGGCGCCGGTGCAGCCCAGGGGATGACCCAGGGCGATGGCGCCTCCGTTGGGGTTCGTGCGGTCCTCCGGCAGGTTGAGATTGCGCATCACCGCAAGTGACTGCACCGCGAACGCCTCATTGAGCTCAATCACCTTGATGTCGTCGAGCGTGAGACCGGCCCGCCTGAGCGCGATGGGCACCGCCTCCACCGGACCGATGCCCATGATTTCCGGCGGCACGCCGGCCACCGCAAACGTGTGGAAGCGCGCAAGAATTGGAATATTCAATTCCTTCGCGCGCTTCTCGCTCATCATGACCAGCGCCGCCGCGCCGTCCGTGACCGGCGACGCGTTGCCCGGAGTCACCGTCCCCTTCGCATGAAACGACGGCCGCAATTTCGCAAGCGCCTCCGGAGAGGTGTCGCGGCGGACCAATTCGTCCACCTTGAAATCCACCGTTTCCGAGGTCAGTTTAGTTCCGTCGCGGCGATCCACGCGGACCGGCACCGGCACGATCTCCTCGTCGAAATGCCCCTTCTCCTGAGCCGCCGCCGCGCGCTGGTGGCTGCGCAGCGCGAAGGCGTCCTGCTCCGCGCGCGAGATGTCGTACTTGCGGGCCAGATTCTCGGCCGTGTTGCCCATCCCGAGATAGGCGCCCGGTTTCGCCTCCAGCAGCCGCAAATTTGCCGAGAACTTGTTTCCAGTCATCGGCACCATGCTCATGGATTCCACGCCGCCGGTCACCACGATGTCCGCCATGCCGGTCATGATGGACTGCGCACCCATGGCCACCGCCTGTAAGCCGGACGAGCAGAACCGGTTCACCGTCACACCCGGCACGGAATCCGGCAGCCCGGCCAGCAGCAGCGCCTGACGCGCCACGTTGAGCCCCTGCTCGCCTTCCGGCATGGCGCATCCCAAAATGACGTCGTTCACCGCCGACGGGTCGACACCGGCCCGACGCACCGCCTCGCGAATCACCAGCGCCGCCAGATCGTCGGGACGGGTGAAGGCCAGCGTTCCCTTGAGCGCGCGTCCCATGGGCGTGCGCACCGCACTTACGATTACCGCTTGATTTTCCATAATAGAGACTCTCCTAATTCCGCAGCGTCTTGCCGGACTTGAGGGTGTGCTCGAGGCGCTTGTGCGTGTTCTCCTCGCCGCACAGCGAGAGGAACGCCTCGCGCTCGAGGTCGAGCACCACCTGCTCGTCCACCACCGTCGGGCGGTTCATTTCACCCCCGGTGAGAATGCGCGCGAGCGTGCGCGCAAGATGCGTCTCGTACTTCGTGATCTGGCCGGCCTCGTGCATCATCATGGCGGCCACGTTGAGATTGGCGAAGGCCGACTCGCCGAGCAGCGTCACCTGCCGGCGGACCGGCGTCACGTAGCCCGGCGCCAGCTCCAGCACGCGGCGCTTGGCGTCCGAGACCACCCGATCCTTGTTCATGGTGATTCCGTCTCCGCCACGCAAAATTCCCATCTCGCGCGCCTCCAGCGCGGAAGTGGAAACCTTCGCCATGGCGATCATCTCGAAGGCCTGCCGCACCGCCGTGAAGGGATCGGCGCCGGCCAGCAGCGCCTCGTTCTTGCGAATGAGCATCTCGGTGGTGCCGCCGCCGGCCGGGATGATTCCCACGCCGATTTCCACCAGCCCGGTGTACAGCTCCGCGTCGGCCTGCGCGGCGTCCGCCCAGAGCAGCACCTCGCAGCCGCCGCCCAGGCACAGCTTGAACGGCGCCGCCACCACCGGGAACGGGCTGT
>VGFD01000493.1 GCA_016868975.1 Armatimonadota bacterium
CTGGCTCTTCCCCCGGGTGCAACGAGCGGACGCCTGGCGGCATACGGCGCTGAACCTGTTCACCGGCGGCAGCCTCGCGCTGGCGCGCATGGGACTGGCGAGCCTGCTGGTGGGATGGTCGGCGACGAGGGGCGGCCTCATCGACCTCTGCCACGTCCGCATCCCCCTCGTGCAGTTCCTGGTGGTCTTCTTGATAAGCGACTTCGCGCGCTACTGGGTGCACTACTGCCACCACCGCTTCCCCGCGCTGTGGCGCTTCCACCGCGTGCACCACTCGTCAGAGCACCTGGACGCCTCGTCAGGCCTGCGCATGCACTGGGTGGACTTCGTCCAGCTCACGCTCATCCCGGTGATGCTGTTCGCGGTGGTGTTCGACGTATCGACGTTCGCGGGATGGGTGTGGCCGGCGCTGGTGGTGACGACCGACCTGTTCGACGCGATCGGGCACGCGAACGTGGGGATGACCCTGGAGCATCCGCTGGCCGCCGCCTGGGGGCGGGCGTTCAACAACCCGGTGTTCCACAGCTGGCATCACAGCACGGATCCCAGCGCCTACAACAGCAACTACGGACAGGCGCTCACCATCTGGGACCGCATTTTCAACACCGCGCTCGATCGCCCCGATCCCGCGATGGAATTCGGGCTCCCCGAGGATGAGGCGCTGGATACGTCCTGGCTCGGATTGCAGCGGCTGCGCCCCGCACCGCGGCAGGGGCAAGCGGCCCGTCTGCAATAATTCCCAGCGTATGGCCGAGCGGATCCTGGTGGTTGACGATGAAGACGCCATCGTCGAGTTTGTGGAGATCAACCTGCGGCGGGCTGGCTACGACGTGCTCAAGGCCTTCAACGGCGAGGAGGCGCTTCGCAAGGTGCGCGCCGAAGCGCCCGATCTCGTGGTGCTCGACGTGATGATGCCCGAGATGGACGGCTTCCAGGTGTGCCAGGAGATCCGTCGATTCTCCACGGTGCCGGTCATCATGCTGACGGCCCGCAGCGAGGACAAGGACAAGATCACCGGTCTCGACACCGGCGCCGACGCGTATCTTGTGAAGCCGTTCAACCCCGACGAGCTGATCGCGTGGATCCAGGCCGTCATCCGCCGCGCCTCCACCCGCCGCGAGGAGTCGCCGGCGCGCATCATCTTCGGAGACCTGTCCATTGACCCGGTTGCCCGCAAGGTGTGGCGCGACGGCAAGCCGGTTGAGTTATCCCCGCGCGAGACGGACCTCATGATCTTTTTCGCCAGCAATCCTGGCCGCATTTTCACCCGTGCGGAAGTCCGTCGCGGCGTCTGGGGCGACGAGTTTCTGGAGGAGCGCAGCGTGGACGTCCACGTGCGCAGATTGCGGGAAAAAATCGGCGACGACGCGCTGGAGCCGCGCTATATCATCACCGTGTGGGGGACGGGCTACAAGGCGAACCCGGAAATCGCGCCGGACAGGGGATAAGCTCACGACTCGGGGGCGCGTCGTCCTTCCTTGACTGCGGACCGCCGCCGCTTCGACTGAAGCCGCTTTTCCTTCGCCGCGCGGCTGGGTTTCGTGGGGCGTCTCCGCCGGGGCGGATTGGCGGCCTGGGCGAGCATCGCCAGCACTTTGTTCACGCACTCCTGGCGGTTCGCATCCTGGTCGCGATGTTTCTGGGATGAAACGAGCAGGTCGCCGTCGCTGGTGATCCGGGTGGCCTGCTGTTCGAGCAGGCGCGCCTTCACCTCCTCGGGCAGCGTCTTGTTGGCCGCGACGTGCCAGCGCAGGTGCGCTTTCGATTCCACTTTGTTGACGTTCTGGCCACCGGGGCCGCCGGAGCGGGCGAACGACCATTCCACCTCGTCGTCGGGGACGGGCGTGCCGTTGAACTCAAGCATTCAATGCCACCGGTTCGCCGCAGGCTGGAGATGGTCGAGCGCGCGTTGAAAGCGCCTGGCTGTGGCCGGGTGGTTTTTGGTGGCGCAAGCCGCTACCAGTAATTGACCGAGCCGTCCTGTCCGCGACGAAGCATCTTGCCGGGGAGGTCGCCGGTCGGCTTCCGGTTGTGCACGACGAGCTTTCCATTGACCAGGACGTGCAGAATCCCCGCCGGGTACTCGTGGGGATCGGTGTAGGTGGCGCGGTCATTGACCTTCGCCGGATCGAACACCACGATGTCCGCCCAGTGCTCCGCGCGCACGAAGCCGCGGTCGGCGAGGCCCAGGCGCTGGGCGGGCATGCCCGTCATGCGGTGTATGGCGTCTTCCATGGTGAGCACGCCCTTTTCGCGGACGTAGCGCCCCAGCACCCGGGGAAAGGTGCCAAAGCCGCGCGGATGCGGCTTGCCCCCAGCCAGGGGGCCGCTTGACAGGGCGGCGCCCGCGTCGCTGCCGATGGCGGTGTGGGGATCGCGCATCACGCGCTCCACGTCCTCGTCGCACATCGAGAAGAAAATGCCGTTGACCTCGCCGTCTTCTTCAAGCAATAAATCCATCACCACGTCCGCGCCCGACTTGTTGAGCGAGCGCGCCAACTGGGCCACCGTCAGGCCCTCGTAGCTTTTGTTCTGACCCTTCTCGTGCTTTACCGAGGCTATCTGCACGCGCGACCAGTCGCCGTAGGGATGATTTTCCAGCGTTTCGCGAATTCGCTTGCGTTGATCAAAGTCGAGCAACCGCTGGAGGAGCGTGCCCTGATCGCCCTCCACCGCCCAGAGCGGCAAGAGCGCCCGCATGGTGGTGGACGACGCGGTGTACGGATATTGATCGCAAAAGGCGCTCAGGCCGTCCTTGCGGGCCTGCTCCAGCAACGCCAGCGTTTTTTCCACCTTCCCCCAGTTGCTCAGGCCGGAGGCCTTGTGGTGGGAAATCTCAACCATGACTTCGGCCTCGCGGCTCACGCGCAGCGCCTCTTCCACGGCCTCGACGAGCCTGTCGCCTTCGCTGCGCACGTGCGTGCTGTACATGCCGTTATATCTGCGCACGATACGCGCCAGCGCGATAATCTCTTTTTCGGAGCCGAACGACGATGGCACGTAAATCAGCCCGCTGGAGAGTCCCCAGGCGCCCTCCAGCATTGCCTGCTCCAGCATCTGGGCCATCAGCACGCGCTCACCTTCGGTGGCCGGGCGGTTCTCCAGCCCGACGGCGCTGTGACGCAGCGTCCCGTGTCCGATGAGCGCCACGCAATTTGCGCTCAAGCCCAGCGACGAGACGTGGAAAAGATATTCGCCGAAAGTCCGCCAGGGCACCGAGGCCCCGTAGCGCTCGCGCATTTTCTGGCGCATCTCGTCGAGCTTGCGGCCTTCCAGGGGCGCGGCGGAAAAGCCGCAATTCCCGATGACCTCGGTGGTCACTCCCTGGCGGATTTTGCTGTCGGCGCGCGGGTCCACCACCAGGCTCTCGTCCGAATGGCTGTGAAGGTCGATGAAGCCCGGGGCCACCGCCAGTCCTTCAGCGTCGATCTCCCGGACCCCGGCCCGGGCGGGGATGTTCTCCGCCACGGCCAGGATCATGCCCCCTCCGACCGCCACGTCCATGCGGCCTGGCGCGGCGCCACTGCCGTCGAACACCGTCCCGTTGCGAATCAGGAAGTCCATCGCGGCAGATTTCCCGCGGCCCCGCGGAGGAACCTGCCCCCTTGGCGCGGCATTGCCCCCTATGTCCGAAGCTTTTCTTGACGCCCTGTTGACCCTGCCCGGGATGTACGAGCCCAGCGTCTCACCGGACGGGCGCCACGTCGCCTGGACGTGGTACCGCGTGGCCCTCGCCGCGGACGTCTACCTGGCGGCCACCGACGGGTCGGCCCCGCCCATGCGGATGACCGACACGCCGGACAACACGTTTGTCGCATCGTGGACCGTGGACGGCCGCGCGCTCATCGTGGGCCAGGATCACGACGGCGACGAGCGCGTGCAATTGTTTCGCGTGGACCTCGACCGTCCGCTGCACATGGAGCCCCTGACGCCCTTTGCTCCGCCGTATTTTCTACGTGGCGGCGAGTTGCATCCGAATGGCCGCTGGCTGGTGTACGGCGCGAATTACGACTTCGAGCGGGAAACGGAGATCGAGCCCACCTGGGTGGTTCGCCACGACCTGGAGACCGGAGAGCGCAGGGTGCTGGCCCGCCCCGCCGAGCCCCTTTATTTCGAGCCCGAGCTGAATTTCCAGGGCACGCACGTGCTTTATTCGCGCGCCGATCGCGATCCGTCCGGGCAGCAGATTTACCTCGTGGATATTGACGGCATTGACGACCGCGAGATCCTGAATTTCGGCGACGACGTGAAGGTGGACGCCACCTGGTGCGCGGACGGCGAGCGCGTCCTGTTCCTGGTGGAGGCCGAAACCCACCGCAA
>VGFD01000494.1 GCA_016868975.1 Armatimonadota bacterium
GAGGTGACGACCGCGTCCGGGTAACGGGCTCGTTGCACGGTGAGCAGATCCGCGAGGACCGGCGCGCGCAGGTCGGCGTCGGAGAATTTGCCGCGCGAGGACATCTCGGGGCGCGCGGCTACAGGGATGGCGGCCATCACGAAGAGCAGGATCAGCGCGGCAATGCGGCGCGAGTGCAACATGGGCTCAACCATTTCGGAGAATATTCCCGTGATCCTTTGTTTCCTCTGGCCACGCGCGGGAAACTGGGACAGGCACAATTCTCGGTGAAGATCTTCACAAGAATCGCAGGCACCGTCATCCGTGAGGACTTCCCTCAAAGTGTGCCTGTCGCAGGTCCCTGATCGTGGATCAAGAGGACAGCCTGCACGTCGTTCGCCGGCCAGAAGCTACGACGTTCGATCTGTTGCACAGGTTTCCAGTTTTTCATGAGATCCACGAGAAGGTGTTGCTGCCTCACGAATGGATGGTTGGGGGTCAGCAACACCCACAACCGTCGCGCGGATCGCACCTGATCTTCCCGGTCGGCGCCATACACCCCGGGGAGAAGCCAGCGATCCTCGAAGACCGCATACACCAGCACCGGCGCGGACATCATCGAGGGATGCACGACGACCTCGTCACCCTTCTCGAAGGAAGGCCGCACCGCGCGCAGCAAGCCGCGCCAGTCCTGGGGGCCGTACCACTCGGGCCGCGCCTGGAACATCCCCCAGGCGAAGAGGTTGGCGAACAGCAGGCCGACCACCACCAGAGTGGCCGGTCGGGGGCGCCGCCACTCGCCGCCGGCCGCGGCAAGGGCAATGCACAGCAGCGGCGCGCTGGCCTGGAAGTACTTGTACTCGAAGATGCGGATGGAGGTGAAGGCGGAAAGCCCGATCACGGCGGCGATGGGGAGGGCCAGGAAAAGGGCGATGAAGCTGCGCTCTTTCAGGCGCAGGACGCCGTAAGCCGCCACCCCGATGACGACCAGGCCGCACCACTGCATCGGGTGCAGCGGCCAGCCCCGGGAGGTCAGCTCGGTCCAGCCTGGGAGCGGGAGCGGCCACGTGACGCCGCATCCCATCTGGAAGAACAACTCGATGACCTCGGGCCAGCCGGGGGCCGCCCTCAGCATGAGCGGCTGGGCGGCGGCCTGCTGTCGGATGATCGGAAGCCACGCGACGACCGCCGCGATGACGGGAACGAGCGCGATGGCCAGCGCTCGCGGCCCGATCTCTCGATGGCGCCCGACGAGAAATAGCGCCAGGGCCGCGATGTAGAACAGCGCGAGATAATGGGTGAAAAACGCCAGGATGCAGGCGGCGGCGAAGGCCGGCCCAAGCCATTTCGCCTCGGGCATGCGCACGGCGAACAGCGAAGCGGCCAGCACGAAGGTGGCCAGCATCGGGTACATGCGCACTTCCTGGCCGAAGTAGGAGAGGTACGATGAGGCGATGGCCAGCAGCGTGGCAATGAATGCCGCGCGCGGGGAGAGCAGGCGGACGGCCAGCATCCACGTGAGGACGACGGTGGCGAAAGACCAGGGCATCGTGCTCCAGCGGAACCACGCCTCCACGCCGCCGCCCAGCGCCCACGATCCCGCGGCGACGCCCGCGAACGGGTGCAGGTAATAGAAGTACAGCGGCGGATGCACCTCGCCCGAGGCGAGCATCCCCGACAGGATCTCGGAAATCGGCCGCGAGGCGGTGATGATGGAGACGCCGTCATCCACGCCCAGGCTGGTGGCGGTCAGCCCGAGCGTGCGGAAGACGACGAACGCGGCCGTCAGGACGGCAACCGGGATTTGATCCAGGGGGAGTCGTCCGCGGCGCCCCCTGGACCCCCCGCTAGATAATGCGGAAATAATCCACCAGCGAGCAACGGCGCGGGCGGGTGAACACCCGGGCCGAGGTGACGCCTTCGCCCGTGGAGCCCGCGATGGTCATGGTGGTAAAGCCTTCGCCGCCCATCCCCAGTGAGGCGTAGTTGGGGCCGTTCTTCACGAACAGGCTGCACTCGATGGCGGACGCCATGTGGGACAGCGCGTCGAGGTTCCTGGAGTACATCACGGCGGTGTGGTTGTAGCCGTGCTCGGCCTGGATGGCGGCCTCGATACCCTCGTTCACGTTCTTCACGCGCACCAGCGGGAAGACCGGCATGAGCTGCTCGGTCTGCACCAGGGCGTGGTCCGCGGTGACTTCGGTGATGAGCAGCCGGGTGTCGGCGGGCACGTCGAAGCCCGCGGTGCGCGCGATGACGGCGGCGTTCTTGCCGACCAGATCCTTGTTGACGACGGCGCGCGTCTCGCCGAAGCCGGGCCTGGTGAAAATGACCGCCATCACCTGCTCGAGCTGGCGGGCGCTCAACTCGTGCGCCTTGTGGGCCTTCATCTTCTCCTTCAGGTCGTTGAACACCCGGTCGACGACGAAGGCCTCTTTTTCGCACGTGCACATGACGTTGTTGTCGAACGAAGAGCCGTTCACGATCTCGCGCCCGGCAAGCTCCAGGTCGGCGGTCTCGTCCACCACCACCGGCGGGTTGCCGGGGCCCGCGCAGATGGCGCGCTTGCCGGACTTCATCGCCTGCTTCACCACGCCCATGCCGCCGGTCACCACCAGCACGCGGATGCCCCGATGGGTCATCAGCGCCTGGCTGGTCTCCAGGGTCGGTTCGCGGACGCTGGTGAGCAGGTGGGGAGGCCCGCCCACCGATTCGATCGCCGTGTTGATCAACTCGATGGCCTTCAAGCAGACCTTCTTGGCGCTGGGATGGGGGTTGAACACGATGCCGTTGCCGGCGCTCACCATCGAGATGGAATTGTTGATGATGGTGGCGCCGGGGTTGGTGGAGGGCGTCACCGAGCCGATCACGCCGAAGGGCGCCAGTTCCACAAGGGTGAGGCCGTGATCGCCGGTGAACACGACCGGCTCGAGATCCTCGGGGCCCGGGGTCTTGGTGGACACGAGGATGTTCTTCTTGACCTTGTCCTCGGGCCGGCCCAGGCCGGTTTCGGCGCTGGCCATCTCGGCAAGGAGACGCGCGTTGTCGAGGCCCGCCTTGCGCATCGCGGCCACGATCTCCTTGCGCTTGTCCAGGGAAAGGGACATCAGCTTCTGCTGGGAGCGCCTGGCGGCTTCGGTGCACTCGTCGATGGTATCGAACACGCCGCGCGTGGGCTGCACGTCGTCCTGCACCGCCGCGCGCTCGCCGTAGCGGCGCACCACCTCTTCGACGATCTTGCGGATTTCGGCTTTGTCAACGCTCATCGTTACGTGTCCTCATCCTTGCGGTAGGTAATGCGCTCGGCAAACTCGATGGTGTCCACGATCCCCATGATGGAGGCGTCGGTGGGCGTGTTCACGGTGCGGGAGGTCTGGCGGGCCGAGCTGCCGGCGCACACCATCACCATCTCGTTGAGGCCGGCGCCCACCGTGTCCACGGCGACGAGGGGCTTGCCCTCGAAAGTCAGCTCGGCCATCGAGACGGGTTGCACGACGAGAAACTTGACCCCCTCCATGCGGGGGTCCTTGGCGGTGCAGACCACGGTGCCGATAACCCGACCTACTATCATTTCCTGGCTACCTCATCACGATTTCCACGCCGGCGTCGCGCGCCGCGTCTCGCGCCAACTCGGTGACGATGGTCCCGACCGCCACTTCGATGACCCGATGTCCGCCGCGCAGCAGCGTGTCCACGTCGTCCCGGGTGAGCACGTTGCGCCCACGCCCGATACCCGCGGCCGGCGTGCGGTTTTGCAGGCAGCGCTCGATCTCCTCGCCGAGGACCTTCATCTCCACGAGGCGCACGCCGAGTCCCTGCACGGTGGCGATGTGGCCGCGCAGGATGTCCTGCAGCGGCTTGCTCAGGTGCGCCGCGTTCAGCGTGAGAAAGTTGACGTCCTCGCCGCCGGCCAGGACCGGCTTGCCCTCGATGAGTCCCTGCACCGCGGCGGCCGCGCAGGGCTCCAGGCCGGCCAGCAAGGCGATCCCGGCCAGCGCGTTCACGCTCAAGTTGGGGATGACCACCGCGCGGCTGCCTTTCACCAGCTCGTCCCAGTGGCCCGGCGGGCGGTCCAGCACGCGGGCCCCCGGCAGGACCGACTGCAGACGGGCAGCCGGCCACGACGAGGAGGGCACAGCAACAATCCTCGCGTTTCCGGCGAAGCGGGCGAGGGCGGGGATGGCTTCCGCGCCGCGCCTCCCCTCCCCCATCGCGAAGAGGACCTGGGCTTTCGGCTCCTCTGGGATCGCGACGGCGGCGGGGGTTTCCGGCGTGTCCCCGCTGAGCTGCTGGAAGACGAGTTGGGTAATCTCC
>VGFD01000495.1 GCA_016868975.1 Armatimonadota bacterium
GGGCAGCGCGCTGGCGAGATCTTTTCGCACGAAAGTGAAGGCGGCGGTCGCGTCGCTCACGTGGTATTCTGGAAGCGGCTTGCGCAGCGCGACGTAGTCTTCGGCCGCGGCGGCCAGCGTCTCGCCGCCGCGCACCAGCGGGAGTATGGTGGAAAGGGCCTGATTTGCGGAGTCGATGCCTCCTTCTCCGGCCTGCGTCAAGGCTTTCAGGGTTTCGATTCGCTGCGGCAGATCGGTCGGCGGCGTGCCTTCTCCGGCCAGCTTGAACAGCCACTGCTTCGCCGATTCGTGCTTACCGAGCATTTCCAGCAGCGTTACGTACATGGCTTTCTTCTCGTCGTGCGCCCAGGATCCGGCCAGTGCGGTGTCGAGCTCGTTGCGGATGAAGTTGAACGCGTTTCGGGTGGAGTCGTAGTCGTATTTCCGCACCAGCGGGCGCAGGGTCATGAACTCGGCCACCACCTGGGTCAGCGTTTCGCCGGGCTTGTGCGCGCTGGTGATCGCGCCGTAGTCGTTGAGCGCATGCTCTGTGTAACTGCTCTCCGCGGCGTGCAGCGTCGCAAAGGCCGCCACGCGCTCAGCCCGTGGCGCCGTGCCCTCGAGTTTCTTCCAGACGTCGCTGCTTGACCCGGCGTTGCGAGTGAGCTTGAAGAGCTCGACGAACAGCTTTCCTTTTTCTTCCGGCGTCTCCCGACCGGGCAGTGACTCGTCCATCTTGTCGCGCAGCATCAAGAACGCGTCGCAGGCATGCCGCGTGCAGTAATCGTCGACGCAGGGGCGCAGTGGGAGGAAATCCGTGATGGCCGCCGTCATCGTGTCGCCCGACCGCAGGTTGTCGCGCAGGAACTTGTAGGCCTCGAATGCCTGTTCCGGTCGATTCGGCGTCACGTCGAGCAATTGTTTCAGCCAGCCGCAGCGCTCGTCGAGCGTCTCGCCGCCGACGGGTCTGGCCATTTCAAGGTAATATGCGGCGGCAGCCGAGGATTGCAAGCCGATGCCCTCGAGCTTCTTCAAGTCCGCCAGTGCGTTGTCGTAGGCGGAGACGCACTGCGCGGGACTTGCGAGGTCTTTGGCGGTGAAGCGGACCAGCGGATGATCGGTGCCAGCCTGGATACTGTCTGGTGGCTTCTCACCCTGGAACAAATCGTGATACGCGCCGCTCCCGTTGCGATAATTGTACTGGTACTCAGAATTGGTCCAGAATTTCGCGCCCTTGCCGGCGAGCGCCTTGAGCGCCATCGCCTCCTGCGGATGGTCGAGGCCGTCGGCGACGCCGTCCACTTCAAAGAAGCGTATGCGGCTGGCGTCCTGGGCACTGGCGAGCGTCTGGTACCCGGTCTTGTAAGTTTCCACCGGCTTGACTTTGGCCGCACAGAGCGCTTTCCACGCGCCGTACGGACCGACGTCCTCTTCCTTGTGGAAGAAGCGGCAGCCGCCGTCCGCCATGGCCCGCACCGCGCCGGCCAGCGCGGGCTGCGGGACGAGCGTGGTGCTTGCCTTCAAGTAGAAGGCGTCCAGCGCGCGCAGGTCGTCCTTGCCGCGTACCGCCACCGGAGCATGCTTGTCGTTGGAGATCTCCAACCGTGTTGAGCCCTCTTCGAGGTCCTTGAGGAATTCGTCGGCTGTCTTCTCGATGCGGCGGTGCATCAGCAGCGGAATCCAGAAGCGGCGCTTGTGCTGGAGGTGGAACCCCTGCCCTTGCAGGCCCAGGAGGATGCGCAGGCCGTCGAGCGACGCCGCGCCGGCCGCTGACGGTGGCATCCCCGCCGCCGCGACCGCGGCCAGTGACGCGCCGCTCAGTGGGGACGCCGGGTTCCCCAGGGTGACGCGGTCCACCATCCCCGCAACGGTGGCGGCGGGTTGGGAAACGCGCATTGGCTGGAATGTCGGCGTCCAGCGCGCGATTGGATCGAGCAAAACGGTAAAGGTCCCTTCAATGGCAAGTATATGCAAGGGAGGGCGGTGAAGCCATTACCGGCATGTGAACGTTCGTTCAACCGACCTGTTCGGGGATCGGTCTTCTGGCCGGGGAAAATGTGACAGTTCTGTCTTCATCATGTTACAGAACTGTCTTGTCTGGGTGGAGGACTCGGCCTCGTTCCGGGGCAAAAGAAACCGCGAAGAGCGTTTGTGGGGGTTCCAGGGGCGCCGACGGCGACTCCCCTGGATCAGACCCGGGTGGGGGCCTCATCCACGAAGGCCTTCTTTCAGTAGTACGAATGGGTGTGGTGCCATGTCCAGATTCGATGCGCATCTGGTCGGAGAGCTGGCGGACAGCCTCGACACCGAGGCTGACAAGACGCCGTTTCTTTATGCCGTCGCGGGAGCCATTCTCGGCGCCGCCGCGCTTTCCATGATGCTGACCGACCTGCTGGCCGAGGGGCCGCACCGTGTCATCGCCATCGTCATCGGCGCCGCTCTGGGGCTTCTGTTAGGTTTTGCGCTGGGCCGCCAGCGCGCGTTCGCCATGCGCATGCAGGCCCAGCTCGTCCTTGCCCAGGTGCAGTTGGAGCGCAACACCAAGAAGGAAAAGGCGCCGGTCGCCGAGGCCGTGCCGACCACCGCCGCCTCCGCGCGCCGCGAGCCGCCCACCATGCAGAAGAGCGTGCTGTCGCGGCCGGTACAGAAGGCGGCCCCCTAGCCTTCTTTTTTGATCAGTCCGCGGACGGTTGTGGCGATTTCCCGCGCCACCCAGAGCGGGCCCACCATCAGGTAGACCGGATCCTCAAAAAACGCCGGCCTGCGTTTATCCACCCTCCAGATGTGTTTTGAGAAACTCCAGCGTAAGCACCCACGCCTTTCGCGCGGCGGCCGGGTGGTACGTCCCGCGCCGGTCGCAGAAAAAACCGTGGTCGGCGTCGGAAAACTCCACGTTCACGTGCGGCTTGCCGTGCTCGCGGAGCGCATCCACGACGGCGCGCGTGTGCTCGACCTTGATGTGCCTGTCGAGGCCGCCCCAGAAGAGCAGCACCGGCGCCTGCAGGTCCGGCACGCGCCCGAGCAGCGTTTGCGCGATCGCGCCGCCGTAGAACGAGACGGCGGCCTTCACCCCGACCGTGCACGCGGTTGCGAATGCCACCGTGCCGCCCATGCAGAAGCCGAGCGCGGCGGTGCGGGCGCGGTCGCACAGGGCGGCGTCCTGCAGCCACTGCCACGCCGCTCGAACGTCCGCCGCGACGCCCTCCTCGGTCATTTCGCTGCGCTGCTGCCAGGCGGTTTCGAGATCCTCGTAAGCGCATTCGAAGCCGGGCGCGGTGCGGTGGAAAAGCTCGGGCGCCACGGCAAGGTATCCTTCGGCGGCGAAGCGCTCGGTGACGTCGCGGATGTGGACGTTGACGCCAAAGATCTCCTGAAAGACGAGCAGGCCGGGGTGCGGCCCGCCGTGTTTCGGGGCAGCCACCTATGCGGGCATGCGGGTGCCGTCCGCAACGGGGATGGTCACGTGCTCGGTCATTACCTCAGTCATGGCGAGGGCTTGGCGGGCGACGGGTTTCAGCCCTGCGTGGCGGCCTGGTACATCGCGCGGAACTGGGCCTCGAGGCGCCCCATCTTGTGGGCGTGGCTCTGGTTGGCCAGCCATTCGTAGTCCTGCGCGTAGTTGTAGGCAACGCGGCGGCCGCCTCCGCCGGCGATCTCGGCGCCGTCGCGCCGCATTACCCGGGTTGCCACGTCGATGGCGCGGGTTTCCAGCGCGGCGCGCTCGGTGGGATCCTGGGCGCGGTCGGCGCGCTCGTAATAGTGGTGGAGCAGCTTGAAAAGATCCTTGCGGGGCGCGCCGGGAATGCGCGTGTCGGCGTCAAGCCGCGCCTCAACCGCCTGGTACTCGCGCTGGATGCGCGCCTCGACGGGCGCCGGGTCGGCCGCGCGCTTCTTCTCGATCTCCAGGAGCTGGATGCGGATGCGCTCGTCGCTGGGATCGACCTGGTGCGCCCGCCACAGCCACGCCTCGTGGCCGGGCAGCCGGGGATTGCGCGACAATGAGGTGCGGTGCTCTTTAAGGCCGCTCGCGAAGAGATCGTCGAGCATGCGCGCCGCGTTGGGGTCGCGATCCTCCAGTTGCTCGCGGGTGGGGGCGTCGAGGCCGCTCAGCGCGAGATACGGGGTGAACAGCGCTTTGCCCAGCAGGCCGCGCTGCGAGCCGAATTCCTCGGCGGGCGTCAGATACGCGGCCGTGCTTTCCGCGAAATACTCAGCGGCGTCGGTGCGCGCGTACGATGTGACGGGGCGTCCGCCTTCCCCTTTCATGGCCTTTCCGTAGAGCGCCCCGTGCCGGGGCTTGCCCATC
>VGFD01000496.1 GCA_016868975.1 Armatimonadota bacterium
GACGCCGTCCGTGCCGTGTGCGTGAATCGCCGCCAGGGCCGCCGCCATCTCGCGAGCGGCCGGCGGGGCCTCGATTCGCTTGCCTTCACGGCCCCATCCCTGCTCGTCCAGAAAATGCGTGGACATGTCTCCACGCGTGAAGGCGTCGTTGGCAAACACCCACTGATGAAAGGGGATGGTGGTGCGCACCCCTTCCACCTGCATTTCCGAGAGGGCGCGCAGCATGCGCTCGCGGGCTTCCTCACGGGTCGCGCCGCGCACGATCAGCTTGGCCGCCAGCGAGTCGTAGAACGGCGGGATTACGGCGCCGTTGAAAATCGCCCCGTCAACGCGGATGCCGGGCCCCTGGGGAAACTCCACGCGCGAGATCAGCCCGGGCTGCGGCACGAAATCCGCGAACGGATCCTCGCAGGTGATGCGCGCCTCGAAGGCCCAGCCGCGGTGGTCGAGCTGTTCCTGGGAAAAGGGAAGCGGCTGCCCGGCGGCCAGCAAGATCTGCAAGCGCACCAGATCGACGCCGGTAATTTCTTCGGTCACCGGATGCTCGACCTGCAGCCGGGTATTTACTTCCAGGAAATAAAAGTTTCGCTGCGCATCCACCAGAAATTCAAAGGTGCACAGGGTGCGGTAGCCGATGCCGCGCGCCCCGGCCACCGCTGCGGCGCCCATTTTCGCGCGGGTTTCCTCGTCGAGGAACGGCGAGGGCGCCTCCTCGATCATTTTCTGGAAGCGGCGCTGGATGGAGCATTCGCGCTCGAAGAGATGGACGGCGTTGCCCTGGGCGTCCGCCGCGATCTGCACTTCGACGTGGCGCGGGCGCTCGAGATATTTCTCCAGGTAGACGTCGGGCGACCCGAACGCCGCGCGCGCCTCGGACTGCGCGGAGGACAGCGCCTGGGGAAGATCCGATTCGGAATGGACTTTCCGCATGCCGCGCCCGCCGCCCCCCTTGGAGGCCTTCAGCAACAGGGGAAAACCGATGCGGCGCGCCTCGGACAGCGCCTCGTCGACGTCCTTCACCGGGCCATCCGTGCCCGGCACCACCGGCACGCCGTGCCCGGCCATGGTGCGGCGCGCCTCGTTTTTGTCCCCGAGCGCGACGATGTGGTCGGCGTGCGGCCCGACAAACACAATTCCGGCCGCCTCGCAGGCGCGCGCCAGGGCCGGATTCTCGGAAAGGAAGCCGTAGCCGGGGTGCAGCGCGTCCGCCCCGGCCTCGACGGCGCGGGCCACCATCCTTGAAACGTCCAGGTACGCGTCGCGCGGGGCCATGCCGCGCATCACCCAGACTTCGTCGGCGAGCCGCGCGCCCAGCGAGTCGCGATCCACTTCTGAGCAAAGCAGCAGCGAGGTGGCGCCCAGGTCTCGGCAGGCGCGGATGACGCGCACCGCGATCTCCCCGCGGTTGGCGATGGCGATGCGCTGGAAAGGGGTCACAGTCCTCCAATGGGCCGGTTTAAGTAGCCCTTCTCAATCTGCCACGTTACCGGCTGGGAGCGGCTCGCCAGGCTGCGCTCCTCGACGATGAAGTCGACCAGCCGCTTCCACTCGGTCTGCGGAATGTCGGAAAACTCGAAGCCCACCTCGTACATGCCGGGGATGCTCAGCTCGCGCTGCCACACGACGCGGCACTCCGCGGTGACCGGCTTGTTGCGCTGGATGTAGATCTCGGTGCGCAGCCGCGAGCCGTTGGGCATCTGGCGATGGGTGGTCGCGCGGAAGCCGCCGGCCGAGATGTCCACCACGAAAAGGCGCTCCTTTGCAGGCGGCATCGGCTCCTCGCCAGGCTCCGGCTCCGGCGGCGGGGGGCCTGGGACAACCGTGCCGTCCTCGTTGAGCAACTCAAAGTGGGCGGGCATGACCTTGTTGATGCGGAAATAGCGGCGCCGCTCTTCAGCCGATTCCTGTGACATGGCCGGCCCCCTTGAAAGAGATGGCCCCCCACTTCGCGCCCCCTTCCGCGGGCTTCCTGCAGGAGCCGCCAATCGGCCTGCGAGAATAGGCGGCCTGCTCAAATGCGAAGTTTCATCACGATCCTGATACTTGTGGCGCTGCTGGCGGCGCCGCTGTGCGCCCAGGAAATGCCGCCCATCCTCACCGTCCAGCGGGCAGTAGCCACGGCGGTGCAGAACAATCCCCAGATCGCCGCCGCGGCGAAGAGCGCGCTGGCCGCGAAAGCGCGGGTGGGGATTGCCAGCGCGCCCTATTACCCGACGGTCGGCTTCTCGGCGCAGGAGCAGCACTCGTCCTCCAATCGCCTGGTGGAGAACACCAACACGGGAACCGTCGTCGTCAACAGCGGAACCGACACGTCCAACGGGCAGGTGTCGGTCCGCCAGGCGATTCTCGACTTCACCCGCGGCCCCCGGCTGTTGAGCGCGCAGCTCGGCTTCGCGTCCTCCCTCCAGGACTTCGAGCGGGTGCGCCAGGACGTGGTCCTGCGGGTGCGCGAGCAGTTCTTCCTGGTGAACACGGCGCTGGAGGTGCTCGAGATCCGCAAGTGGACGGTGCTGGCACGCGAATTGCGGCTGCGGCAAGCGGAGGGATTTTACGAGGCGGGCCTGCGGGCGCGCATCGAGGTGACCAAGGCCCAGGCGGACCTCGCCCAGGCCCAGCTCGAGGTCGTGCGCGCCAGCAACGCGCTGCAGGTCGGCTGGGTGACGCTGAACGTGGCCATGGGCCTCGTCGAGGATACCCGTTACACGCTGGCCATGGATCCGCTGGACACGCACGTGGACTTTCCCCCCGACCGCCTCTTGGCGCTGGCCTGGGAAAATCGCCCGGAGCTGGTGGGCTTGCGCCAGCGGACCAGAGCCGCGCTGGCCGACCTGCAGGCCGTCTACAACGACCGCATCCCCACGCTGAGCGGCAGCGCGTCGTACGGGCGGCAGGGCGAGGCCGGCTTCAATCTGGTGAACGATTCGTGGAACGTTGGGATCTCCGTGGAGTTCAACCTCTTCAACGGCTTTCTGACCCGCCACCAGGCCGAGCAGGGACGCGCGCAGGCCGAGGCGCTCGTGGAGCAGACCGAGCAGACGCGCCAGCAGGTGTTTCAGGAAGTTCGGGCGGCGCTGGTCAACCTGCGCGAGGGGCTTTCCCGCATCAACGCCGCGCGAACCAGCGTGGCGTCGGCCCGGGCCAACTACGAGCTGGCCCGCCAGCGCTACGAAGTCGGCCTGGGCAGCAACCTGGAGTACACCGACGCGCAGGTGCTGCGCATCCAGGCGGAAACCGATCTGGTCACCGCCACCAACGATTATCGCACGTTCGAGGCCCGCCTGGAGCGGGCGGTGGGCGTGTACGAGCTAGAGACGCTGCGCGCGGCGCTGCGGGGAGAAATGCCATGAAAAAGAAGCTCTGGCTGTGGGTGGGAGTCGTCGTTTGCCTGATCGCCGGAGGGGTCTGGTGGTATCGGACGGCGCACGCGAAAACCCCACCGAGTTACGAGACTTCGGAAGTCACCCGCGGCGACGTCATGGCGAAAGTCACCTCGACCGGGACCCTGCAAGCCGTCACCAAGGTGACCGTGGGCAGCCAGGTGAGCGGCATCATCGAGACGATTCTGGTGGATTTCAACTCGCGCGTTCGGAAGAATCAAGTGCTCGCGCAAATCGACCCGTCCCTGTTCGCCGCCCAGCTCAATCAGGCCCAGGCAAGCCTCAACAACGCCGAGGCCGGCTACAACAACGCCCAGGCCAACACCGGCAACGCGCTGGCCAACGTGAGGGCGGCCGACGCGGGGATCGCCACCGCGGCCGCCCGGGTGGAAACCGCCCACGCGGCCGAAGCCAACGCGCGCGCCGCGCTGGACACGGCGAAGGCCAATCTGGCCCGCGCCCAGGCGGAAATGGTCAATGCGAAGCGCAATTTCGACCGCTTCGAAAGCCTGCTCAAGAAGGACCTGGTGGCAAAAAGCGAGCGCGATCAAGCCCAGACCCAGCACCTGGTGGCCATTGCCAGCACGGATTCGGCGGAGGCGCAGGTGGAAGCGCAGCGGGCCAACTACCGCTCCGCGCAATCCCAGGTTGTGGCGGCGCGGGCCGATCATGAGGCGGCGCGCATCAAGCGGGAATCCGCGGTGGCCCTGCAAGAGGCCGCCCAGGCCCAGGTCGCCTCGGCGCGCGCGCAGATGTCGCAGGCGCGCGCGAACGTGGAGTCGGCGGAGGTGAACGTGTCGCGCACCACCATTCGCTCGCCCATCGACGGCATCGTGCTGGCCCGCAACATCAGCGTCGGGCAGACCGTGGCCGCGCAGTTCCAGGCGCCCGATTTATTCACGC
>VGFD01000497.1 GCA_016868975.1 Armatimonadota bacterium
CGTGCGGACCCGCCTGCTGGCCGCGGTGGTGGCCCGGCGCTGGTGCGCGATCCCCGCGGTCAGCGACTTCTGGCTGGAGATCGATCCCGAGCAGTCCGTGCGCGACCAGGTCGAGGTCGGCGTGTCGCGCTTCCTGCGCGAGGAGGCGAAGGCCAGCGACGACCCGCACGGCGTCCTGGAGGCGGCGGCCGCCGAGCTGTCGCGGCTGGGCAAGGCGTGGGTGATGCGGCTGGAGGTCACCGTCGATCCCCCCACGGAGGCGCGCTTGACGCCCGAGTCGCAGCTTCTCGCGCTGAGCGGCGGCGCGCCCGCGGTGGGGGCCATGGAGCTGCAGAAGGTGGGCCGCTGCCTGGACTGGCTGTATCCCGACGATCTCGACCGCTGCGTGGGCCGCCCCCGCGAGGTCGAGCGGCTGGTCACCCTCCTGGAGGCGCCCGACCGGCGTCCCGTGCTGCTCGTCGGAGAGCGCCTCGCGGGCAAGACCTGCGTCGTCCACGAGGCCACCTTCCAGCGCCTGAAGCGCGCCGGCAAGCCCACCGAGCGGGGCGCCTGGCTGCTCTCCCCGCAGCGGCTCATCTCGGGGATGTCCTTCGTCGGCCAGTGGGAGGACCGCGTGCTCAGCATCCTGCGGACGGCGGCCGAGCGCGACCACATCCTGTACTTCGACGACCTGCCCGGCCTCTTGCGCGCGGGGATCACGCGGGAGGCGCGGCTCTCGGTGGCCGACCTGCTCAAGCCCGCCATGGAGCGCCGCGAGGTGCGGGTGCTGGGCGAGATCACGCCGCACGCCCTGGCCATCCTGCGGGAAAAGGATCGCGCGTTTGCCGACGCCTTCGAGATCCTCCCGGTCGGGGAAATGGACGCCGACCAGACCCTGCGGACCTGTCTCCAGGTAGTGCGCGACGCGGAGATGCGCCACGCGTGCGCGTTCGCGCCGGCCACCATCCCCACCGTGGTCGAATTGCAGCGCCGCTACGCGCGCGACGCGGCGTTCCCCGGCAAGGCCGCGCAGTTTCTGCGCCACCTCGCGGCCCGCCACCCGTCACGCGACGTGGGGCGCGAGGAGGTGCTGCAGGCGTTCGAGGAGCGCAGCGGGCTCGCCCTGGCGGTGCTCGACGATCGGCGCCCGTTGGAGCGCAGGGACGTCCTGGGCGGGTTGTCCGCGCGCGTGGTCGGGCAACGGGCCGCCCTGGAGGCCATGGCGGACGTGGTGGGGATCGCGAAGGCGCGCCTCCAGGACCCCGACCGCCCGCTGGCCAGCCTGCTGTTCGTGGGGCCCAGCGGAGTGGGCAAGACGCAGTGCGCGAAGGCCCTCGCCGCCTGGCTGTTCGGCTCCGAGGACCGCCTCGTGCGCTTCGACATGAACGAGTACGTGACGCCGGACGCGGTGGCGCGGCTGGTGGGCACCTACCGCAATCCGGACGGGTTGCTGGTGGCGGCGGTGCGACGCAACCCGTTCTGCGTGCTGCTCCTGGATGAGATTGAGAAGGCGCACCCGGACGCATTCAACCTGTTATTGCAGGTGATGGGCGACGCCCGCCTGCAGGACGCGCTGGGCCGCACCGTGTCGTTGGGCAACGCCATCATCGTGCTCACCTCCAACCTTGGCGGCGGCGAGGCGGCGCGTCCCGTCGGCCTGCGCAGCCGCGACGGGCAGCTCGAACAGGTGTACCGCGCGGCGGCGGAGCGGTTCTTCTCGCCGGAGTTCTTCAATCGGCTCGACCGCGTGGTGCCCTTCGACCGCCTGTCCCGCGCCGAGGTGGCCACGCTGGCGCGGGGACTGCTCGACGGGCTGCTGGTCCGGGAGGGACTGGTGCGCCGCCGCTGCATGCTGACCGTGGCGCCCGCCGCGATGGACGCCCTGGTTGACGAGGCGGCCGATCCCACCCTTGGCGCGCGGGCGCTCAAGCGGGTGGTGGAGCGGCGCATCGGGGGGCCGGTGGCCGAGCGGTTGGCGGCCATGGCGGGCGATGCGCCGGCCGTGGTGACGGTGGACGCCGGGCTGCGGGTGAGCGTGACGCCGCTGCGGCCGGCCGCGCGACGAGCGGTTTCGGGGCCTGCGAGTGTCGAGGAGATGGAGCGCGCCCTTGCGACGCAGGAGCGCGAGATTGAGAAGCTCAGCCCGCCTGGCGCGGTTACCCACGAGGACTTGAGCGGCGAGGCGCTGCGCTACTTCGCGGCCGGCGACGTGCTGCGCCGCGCCCGCGCGATGCTGGGCCGCCTGCGCGCGATGAAGCGCGGTCCGGTGCAGGCCCGACGCCACGCCCCGGCCCGCGTGGCAATGCTTGCGCGGCTGCCCGAAGATGTGGTGGACAGCCCGTCCGCGCTGCGTCGCCTGAGCGAGTCGGTGCAGCGGGAGATGTCCGAGCCGGCGCTGCTGGCCGGCGACCTGCACCGCGAGGTGGCGCTGCTCGGGTTGATCCTGGCCGGGGGGGAGGAGGCCGAGCGGACGCTGCGGGTGCGGGCGCTGCAGGCCAGCGGGGACGGTGCCGCGCGCGACCTGCTGAGCACGTACCGGGAGGCGCTCCGGGACGCGGAGGTGGAACCGGCGGGAGAAGATACCCTGCGGGTCCGCGGCGCGCTCGCGGACGTGCTGCTGGCCGGCGAGTCGGGCATTCACCTGGTGCGCGCCGGCGACGGGCTCATCCCCCTGGAAGTGAGCGTGGACGGCGCGGTGCACGGCCACGTGGCGCGGCTTTACGACCGCGGCACGGCGGTGGATTTCGCGCTGGGCGCGGTGGCGCCCACGATGGGCTGGCCGGAGTTAAGGGCGCTGATGTTGATGGGGTGTGGGTAGCGCGATCACGGAGTCCCCCGCGGCCACTCCGTCAGGATCACGGAGTCCCCTCTGCCGATCAATTTGGTCGTCATCGCGCCCAAAGAAGGCCAGAATGATCGGCAGTGACGAACGGTAGGGCGACCATACCGCGACGGGGACCGGAGGCCTCCACCACGCCGTCGATCAATTCACCTGTCCGTTCCGGTGCCAAAACGTTGCGGTTCTGGGTAGGGACGAACTTGACGGACGTGGCACTATTCACCGCCACTGGAAACGCCGTGACCAGCAAAAGCACCTGTCCAACGCCTTCTACCAACCACCGCGTCATGCGCGAAACCGGGTCTCTGTAGCGGTCGTGCGGTGGCGCCACGAACTGACGAGTGCGCATTATATTTCAGCGTAGACGTTGCCACATCCTACGAAATGTCATGACTAGTGTCGAGTCGTCAAGCGCAACTTCGAATTGCTCCAACCAGTTCTCAATGTATTTCGAGTCAAGCCTCTTCCCCTGCCGCAATATCACATTCAGTGCATCCTCCTGGTCATGCGCCCTCGTGGCGATTAATTTGTACACTACGAGGTCCTCCGCCGTGCAGACTCGAATCGATGCGCCCGAGTCCGTCGTAACAACTACCGCGCGCTTCAGTACTTCATCATCGAAATCGTTGTCGCTCAACAGCAGGTCCGTCCGTATGCCTTGCGGATCTTGGACGAAGACGAATCCGATCTGTTGCAGGGATTCCAGAGGCTTCTCGGTGAGCATCTGATATTCAGAAGGCAGTGCGGAAAGCAGCAGGTGAGCGTCGTCTCGCGTCAGTGCAACCTTGATATCGACATCCTTCGTCAGGCGTGCCCGTCCCCAGACGCTCAGGGCGAGGCCGCCGATTGCCGCCGTATGAACGCCACGCGCGCTCAGAAATTCTTGGGTCCGGGCGAGCGACTCAAGAAGGCTTTCCACGGGGTTTCTGCCGCATCGAGAGTCTTTGAAGGCGCGTCTGGAGGTCAGTCAGATAGGCCTCTTTTTCCCTGTGCTCGTCGATGCCTCCATCGTGATCGCGAAACTCCCGGTACAGAAAGTCGAGCTCCGCCATGCTCTCCGCGATGGTCATTCTCCTCAATATCTCAGCTTCCGCATCACGTCGCTGATCCCATTGTTCTCGGGCATTTGCCAGACGCTTCACGCAATTGAAGTACGAGACTTGCACCCGAGTTCCCTGTTCTCGCGCTCACGTCGGCTGCTTGTGCGCCCGCGGGTGATGCGCACCGAGCAGAAGCGGCCGCTCTGGGCGTCGGGCTCCTGAAGTTCGTGCCCTCCCTCCGCTGAGGACCACGCGGCACGGAATGGCGCTCTTGATGCGGGTCAGCACCAGGCGACGGGGAAAGCGATGCTGGACGCTGATGTTGATGGGCGTGTGAGTAGCGTCTTCCACCGCCACTCGCGGGCTGCAATTGCGCGGACCCGTCGTGTGGCCTTGTGTCTTGTTTAGTTGATCCGAG
>VGFD01000498.1 GCA_016868975.1 Armatimonadota bacterium
TGGTCACGAGGGTCGACCGGATCCCAGTCCGATCGTCAATCACTTCAAGGAGGGCGTGTTGACCCGTCCCCTCGAGCGGGTGCAATGCCCAATCGTCGAGGATGAGAAGGTCAGCGCGCGCCAGGCCAGACGAGTCGCTGCCCATGGTGATCTCGGTGCTGCCCATGTTTTTGCCGGTCAGTTTAAAGGTATTCTCCGTGGTGGAGAAAGAGGCGGTAACGTTGGCGCCGGAGCGGTTGATCTTGTCGATGAGCTGCTGGATGGTCTCATCTTGCTTGACGGCGATGGCGACGCCGTTGATGGACATGACCCCGTCGCCCACTGGGGTGGTAAAGGCTTCCGATAATTTCATGTCGGCGCGCACGATTTTCCCCGCGCGCGTGTTGGGAGTGAGGGTTCCGCTGCCGACCTGGTTGTTGGCGAAGCCGTTGGCCACCACGAAATTCCCCACGGTGTCGGAAATCTGGATGCTGCCGCCGCCGCTCCTGGTGAGAACCAGCTTGTCCGCCGTACTGTCGTAGCTGGCGGTGACCCCGCTGACCGTGCTGTTGATGCGGGCAATCACGTCGTCAAGCGTGTCGGTCTTCCAGTAGTCAACGGTGGTGCCGTTGATGGTGAACGCGCCGCCCTGTCCACTGGTGCTCCCCACCGTGCGGTTCACGAACGTGGGCGCGGTGCGATATCCCGCCTGGTCCAGGGTCTTGGTGGTGTCCAGATAGGTTACTGAGCCGGAAGAGGCGCGCACGCTGGAAGTCCCCAACTGCTTCACCACGACTTCGTGGGTGCCGGGCGCGGCCGTCTTGTCCGCGGTGGACGTGAAAATGCTGGTGTCGGCGGTGGACGCGCCCATCGTGCGGTACAGATCGGTCTCGCCCAGTTTCTCGGAAGCCGTCTTCAGGGCCAGCACCTTGGAGTTCATCTCCTGGTACATGGCCAACTTGGCGTTCATCTGGGCGGCGGATTTTTGCAGCCGCGTGACCGGAATGCTTTCTATCTCCATCAGGCGGTTGATGATCGAGGTCGTGTCGAGCCCCGATGCCAGGCGCCCAGCGAGAAGGACTTGATGCCGGCGCCGAGGCCGGTGTTGGTGATCGCGTCAGACACGGCGGTCCACCATCAACCCACCGATCAGGTCCTGGATGCGCGCCATCATGTCTCTGAGACCGGTGTCAGGAATATTGCGAATGACGGTGCCATCGATCGGGTTGTACATCTGGATCTGCACGAGGTTTGCGCTCGGATCCACCCGGTAGCGCACCTGCAGGCGGGCTGCCTCGGCCATCTGGTTGGCGCGCGCCACCATCTCCTCGATGGTTTCGTTCTCCGGCTCAGTGCGCGCCTCACGGACGGCGTCCTGCAGTGCCTCTTGCTGGGGCGCCGCAGTGGCCGACGGGGAAGACGCCGCGGGCGCGCCGGCCTGCGCCGCGGGACGCGGCACGGCAGGGGCGGCCGGCGGATTGTGCGCGATCGGGTCCATCTTCGAGAGCACCTTCATGATCCGCGCTGCTCTATGCATCGCATGGATCAGTCTATTCATCGGCGTTCTCGAGCCGTCTCTTCACTCTTTTCGCGAGCAGATTGGAGGGTTGTGCTACAGCCTGTTTTCGAAGTCAGGTTCATAGCGAGGACGGCTGCGGTGCTCGCTTGTGTGCGCTCCCGACCTCAACTCACGAACCGGCTCCTCATATGTCCAGCTCATTCCATTACGGGCCCTGAGGAGGCGACCCGCCTGCCAACTCCTCGGCGCGCTGGACCAGGGTGCCGCGGACCCGCTCCCATTTCTGGCGAAAGCGCAGGTTGTCGGCCTCCAACTCCTCCGCCGTCCACGGCGTCACATACGAGCGGTGTACGAACACGTCCCGCGCCAGCTTGAGCTTGAGCTGGGCCAGGCGCATGCGCAGACAATAGTCCTGGGCGGTAAAAATGGTGAGCTCTTCGTCGAGCTTCCCCACTCGCTCGAACGTGCTCTGGGGCATAAGCCAGCAGAACAGCGCGAGGTTGGGGACGATCTGCCCCTGGCCGGCGTTCTCGCGGGCCAGCGTTTCCGCAAATGCGTTGATCCCCTGGATATCCGTGTAATCGGGATCCACGTCCTGCACCGGGTTGGTCAGTGCAATGTTGGTAAGCGGCCCCACGGCCCCGATCTCCGGTTCGCTCAAAGAGGCGATCAGGCGCTCAAGCCAGCCGGCTGTCACGTACGAGGCGGCGTCGAGCAGCAGGATGTAGTCGCCGATGGCATCCTCCAACGCGCGGTTGACGCAGGCCGCCCAGCCCGCTGGCTCCGACATCTGGATCACCTGAGCGTGTGGCACGCTGCGCAGGTATGCGACCGTGCCGTCGGTGGAGCCGTTGTCGACCAGGATCAACTCGTGGGGCTCGGGGGTGTACTGGTTGATGCTGCGCAGGCAGTCTCGCGTATAGTCGATGTTGTCGCGGGTCACCAGGAGGATCGAAGTCAGCTCTTCCATAGCGGCATTTTTCCGAACGCCGCGCCAGCACTCCTGTTCGTGACCAGAACGCAGCGGATCGAGCCCACAACTCGAGCCTCGTGGTCAGTGGTCAGTGCATGGAAGTCAGCGGGATGTCGGAACGGCGGGCTCCGGCGTGGTTGAGGCCGGTGCCAGCGGCTCGCCAGGCATGGGGAAGGCGCCCCGCGGGCGCAATTCGGGCGTGCTCTCGTCCATGGTGCCGGGCACCGAGCCCGGGAATGCTTAGTGGTCCCGCGGCGCAAGTCTGATCATGAATTGGAGCCCCGGGCGCGGACCAGTAAGACTCCGGGTATGATCTTGCGTCAACAAAAAGCAGCCCCTCTCCGGGCTGCTCTCCATGTGGGACGGCCGGGAATCGAACCCGGGACACTCGGCTTATGGGGCCGGCGCTCTTACCACTGCGGTGCTCAGCGTGCACATCAGATGCGGAATCGTCACGGCCGTTCGTTTTTCCGTTGGCCCCGGGCTACTCCCCTTTCCACCAGTGTTCCATCCCGTTCCACACGTCCGCGCCGCCGCGGCCAAGGGTTTCTCCGATCGACATGCCCATGCCCGCGCCCAGCATCCCGCCCGCAATCCCGCCGAACCACGTCCCCAGCGCCGGCACCGCGGAGCCGGCGGCCGCTCCGCCCGCGGTTCCGACAGCGGCACCGGTCCAGCCGCCCACCGTTTTTCCGAACTTGCCCATGTTGTCGGCGTCCACGTACTTGCAGGAGAGATCCACCCGGTCCACCGGGTCCATCAAGACGTCGCTGATCGAAGGCTGCAGGGCCGCGCTTCCCCCGCTCGGAGGGAGCGGGGATTCCGGCTGCGTGGGGGTGGGGGAGATGTCGCTGATACGCGTGGTCATTGTGTTCGTCCTCCTCGTGCAGTCTGGCTTTCTAAAGCCATCCTACGCGGGGGCGATTGCCGATTTTCGGCGGATTTGTGAACGGGTTGTTGTCAGGGTGTAAACGATTTTGGCGCCGATGTTACGAGTTTTGGTCGGGATGTAAACATCGCAGTTGTTCGAGCAGAGAGAGCGCGTCCCACTCTCCCCAGCGCTCGACGATCTGGCCGTTGCGGACGCGCAGGATCTCGATTCCGTGAAATGTGATGGTACCGCCGCTGGCCGCAAATCCCAGGAATTTTCCACGCTGCGTGCCGCTGGTCCGCCAGCGCACCGCTACCTCGTTGCCCTCCACGATGAGGGCCTCGGTGACGGCTTCGAAGTCGGGAAAGGCCTCGAAGAACGCGCGCACCCCGCTGAGACAGGCTGCCCGATCGGACGCCTGTTCTGGTGCCGGACTGCGATCCACGAAGTCGACGGCGTGCAGCGCGTCGATGGCGTCAATGCGGCGCTGGCGCCACACTTCGTCCATCCAGCGAATTGCCACGATGCGCGGGTCCATGCGCGCGTAGTACGCGGAAAATGAAAAAGCCCCTGGCGGCAGGACACCGCGGAGGGGTTGGTGTGACGGCGCGCTGGGGGGATTTGGGGCGCGCGTCCGTCTCTTGTAGTGTACGAGGCTTCGGTGAAGAAACGTCTCGCCGATTGTGAAGTTTTTGCAAAGATCATTCCGAGCACTTGCTGCGGAAGAAGTCAGCGGCGGCAGCTTTTGAGATGCGACCTTCCGCAACCCCGAGGGTCAGTTCCACGACTTCATCGTTCGTGGCGTTAGGGGGTGTTGACATTCGCGGCTCGTAGCGAGGACGTCAGGCTGGAGTCGAAGTCGCCGGTCCGCACAAGCGAGCACCGCAGGCGTACTTTCGGGTACGTTGAGGAGCGCAGTCGCGGAGGACCAA
>VGFD01000499.1 GCA_016868975.1 Armatimonadota bacterium
AATCGGCGGGCGCGGTGAATAAAGTGGCGGCTGCCGACAAGCACGGAGCCCACCGGCGCGCCCAGACCTTTGGAAAGACACACGGAGACAGAATCAAACAAGCGGGCGTAGGTATCCAGAGAAATACCGGTTTCCGCGGACGCGTTCCACAGCCGGGCGCCGTCAAGGTGACGGCCAATTCCACGCCCCGCGCACAGAGCGGAAATCTCCCGCAGCGTCTCCACGGGATACACCGCGCCCCCGGCAAAATTGTGAGTGTTTTCGATGCAGACGAGACGCGTGTCGGAATGATGCACGTCTTCGCTGCGAATCGTCGACTCGATCTGGGCGGCGGTCAGAATTCCGCCCTCGCCGCGCAACGGGTGTACCTGCGCGCCGCTCAACGCCGCGGTGCTGCCAACTTCGTTGTTGAACACGTGCGAATCGTATTCCGCGACCACTTCATCGCCCGCCGCGCAGTGGGTTCGGACGGCCACACCATTTCCCATGCTCCCGCTGGACACGAAGAGCGCCGCCTCGTGTCCCAGCAGGCCGGCCACGCGCGCCTCCAGGCGCTGCACGGTGGGATCTTCCTCGAAAACGTCGTCGCCCACCTCCGCCTCCGCCATGGCTCGGCGCATCTCCGGAGTGGGCTGGGTTACGGTGTCGCTGCGCAGGTCAATGGTCATGGCTCCTCGGCCCTTTCAACTTCCTTTCATGCGCTCCTTCTAGGATGGAAGTGTGATAGAAGGCATCCGCAGGGCCGTCGACAACCCTGGATTGGAACGGCCGACGCGCGTCGCGTCGGCCCCCGAGCCGCGCGACACCGTGCACCTGCGCGCCCCGGGCGAGCTGGCCGCGCATCGCACGCGCTCCGCCGCGCTGTGGAGCGAGATGCAGTGCGTCGGCCTCCTCACCGGTGCCCCCTTCGGGCTGCTCGGGGCTGCCCTCAGCGCTACCGCGAAGGACGGCCTGCTGGCGCTCTTCCAGGCCCTCGATCGAGACGGTGTAAGATTCTACGGAGACCGCGGGCCGTTGGCGCCCGACGCGATTGTTCTCGACCGCCCCTTCCAGGTGGCCGCCGAGGGCCAGGGCGGCTTCCCCATCGAGTCGTTCAAGGACTTGCAGGCGCTCGACGCCGTCCACTTCAGCGGGGACGCCGCCGGAACCGATCGCGCGTCTGATGCCGCCAACGTCGTCCAGGGACTGCACGACGCGGGCTACCATTTCTGGCACACGACCCGCAACGGGCTCACCTGGGAGGAAGTCGACCCGCTGGCCATCTGGAAGATGGCCGCCCGCGAACCCGGCGAGCGCAACGCCACGCGCGCGGTGCGCATCGAGGGTCCCAACGGCGGAAGGCTGCTCGACGAGACCGACGATCATCCGGAGGTTCGCCAGATGATGCGCGTGCTGTCGGCCAGCGAAAAAGGGAACGATCCCCAGACTTTTTATTCCAACGTCGCGCACCTTGTGGAAAACGGCTGGGAAATCGGCCACGTGGATTTTCCGCGCCGCGCGCCCTACTGCGGGGATCGCGGCGACATGGTGCTGATGTTCTCTCCCGAGGCGGTGAATCTTCCGGTGCCGGCCGCGGATCTCGGCGACGCGGCGAAACTCGAGCGGCATGTTCAAGTACAGGTGGCCGCGCAGGCGAAATTCCTCAAGCCCGATATTCTTGGCGGCCGGCTGGGGAGGGCGGAAACCAACGATTTCACGGAAGCCACACTGTACGCGTGCCCGGAATTAAAAACCGAAGCGTGCGCGGAAGTTTTGGCAGGACTGATGCCTTTGATCGAGGCCAGCCCGGAAGGACGCGTCCATGAGGCGGCGCGCACGCTGCACGAAATTCGCGAGCGGGTGAAGGATCGGGCGCGCCTTGCGGAGGTGGTGGCCGAGGCCACGCGCCTTTTGCAGGCGCCGGAATTTGGCGGTCTGGACTGGCGCGCTCGGCAGGCCGTCACGCTGGACGTGATTGCCTTCGTGGAATCGGACGGGCGGACCGATCAGCGCGCCGCCTTCTTCGAAGTGGCCCGTGCCACCAGGGATGCGCAGGCAGCCATCGAAGTCTTTGACGTGCTCCGCCGCGAAGGTAATTTCGACGATCGCATGGCCGCCTTTCGCGCGCTCTCGATCGACGGCGTCGGGGTACCGGTCACGGCGCGCGATCTGGCCGCCATTATCGACACGCGTTTGCCAGACGAATCGATGCTCGACGCCGGCAAGCGTTTTGCGGCCTTGCACCGGGCGCTGGAAAATCACCATCAGGGTTCCCAGACCCGGGAAATTACCGAAAAACTGAGCGCGCTGGTCCGCGACTCTCAGGGCCGGCTCAGCATCGAGCAGGCGCAGGCCACTTTTCTCGGTACCTGGCTGCACAAGCACGACGTCGCGCACTCCCTGTCGTGCGTGGCGCAGGCTTCCCGCCCGGCCGGCACCATCAGCGACGAGGGCGAGACCGTGCAGCTCGGCAGCGTGCGCGTGCAGAAGCGCGCGTCATAGCGGATAAGGACTGATATCCCCAGTTTTCCTCAAGAGCGAGACGCCTGCTCATGCACTATGACCTCAATCGGTTGCACTTGCGTCGCCCGGGATGCGCAGCGCCAACACCGCGCCCGCCAGGAAAAGCGCACCGCTGTAGGTGAAGGCGACGGTGGCGCCAAAACTGGTCCAGAGCAGCCCGACCAGCACGCTGGACACGAAATCCCCGATTCCGTTGACGGTGGCCAGCACGCCAAATCCCATGCCGTGATGCTCCCTGGGGACCAGCGTGGCGCACAGCGCGTCCTCGGCGGTGAGCAGAGCTTTGCGGACCGGGGTGCGCACGCCACGTCCAAGCCACGCGGTCGCGCGGCACAGCAGGACGTGCCAGGCCTGGGTGGCGAGTCCGAACGCGGCGGTGCCAAGCGCGGTGATCAGATATCCAGCGACCGCGACGGGTTTCCGGTGGGCGAGCCGGTCGGTATAATATCCGCTGGCCAGCTTTCCCAGGCTGGAGAGGCCGTCGGAAACGCCTTCGATGAGTCCCAGCCAGACGGCCGCCACGCCCATCGTCGCAAGGTATGCGGGCAGCACGGTGGTGGCAGTCTCATGGGCAATGTCGCTGAACAGCGAGGCGAGACCAATGGCAAGCACCGTGCGGTTCATCCAGGACAAGCGACGCGATCCCCCTTGGAAAAACTCTGAAACGACAGGACGCGGAGAGGCAACATTTCGGCAACAATCGGCTACACCCCGTCCACATTCCCATGCCTATGATAAGGAATGATACCGTCTTTCCTGACGCCAGTCTGGGCCACTCCGACTCCTCCGGCCGACGTCGCGCTCCCGCCGGCCCAGGGCCTCGGCATCATACGGGACGCCCACAAGGAGCCTGCAGTGGCCGCGACGGAAGCCGAAGTCGCCCGCTCCAAAGGCCAGTTGGACCGCCTGCGGCAGGGACTGGCAGGGAACCGAGACCTGCGCCGCACCCTGGAGCCCGACCTCTACCAGCAGTGCTGGAAAGTCAAGGCACACAACGTGGCGAGCTTCATGCCGCTTCCGGTTATGGCCGCGATCGGCGGCGCCGCCATCGGCGTGAGAATGCTTGCCAACATGGTTCCGGCCCTGCAGCCGCTGCGCGGCATCCTGATGATCGGCTCGTTGATCGCTGGCTTCAAGTACATTCCACGCGGCATCGGCTGGGCGGTGCGCAACTACGTCCTGCCCGGAATGACCGACCGCGCGATGGTCCGCAACATGGAAGGACGCCTGGACGAGTACGAGCGCTATCTCGCCCGCGCCGAGCAGAAACGGGACGCCGCTCTGCAGGCCGCCACCCAGCGGCTGTGGGACGAGGCCCAGAAGAAGGCCGCAGAAGACGCCAAAAAGCCGAAGGCGGAAGTGAAGGTCGAGGAGCAGGCCATCACGATTGGCGGGATTCGGGTCGACAAGAAGCACTCAACGCCAGCCGGGGCGTAGCCAGGGATCCTCCGCTTTCCGGGTTTTTCCGCCGCCGAAGTTGATCCGTAGTGCGGCTCGGCGCGCCCCCCCCCGACTTCTCCCCAGACCTACGGCTGCACCGTTTCCGTCAGTTTGAATTGCGCGCCGGCCCAACCGCCGGGCCGCATGCCGCTCACGTCGTGAAAATCCATTGCCGTACTGGTGGCCCAGACGCCGGTCGCGGTGAGGCCGCCCTCCAGCGACACCCACTGTGCTGGCGCAAATTCCACGCCCGACTTCGCGCGCACCGTGCCCAGCCCGTCCCCGAGCGGAATGCCGGTTTCCACCGCGCCCACGCCGTGCAGATTC
>VGFD01000500.1 GCA_016868975.1 Armatimonadota bacterium
TAATAATCGTCGCGCACCGCGCTCACGCAGGAGGGCTCGCAGGCCACCACGTCGCTCCCCTGCTCGACCATCAGGATGAGGCTTTCCGTGAGGGTGCGCGCCGACTCCCAGGCCTGGCGGGCCATGCCCTTCGAGATGAAGGGGCGGCCGCAGCACGTCGGGTGCATCACCGTCACATTGGCGCCGCAGGCCTCCAGCACCGATACGGCGGCCAGCGCCACCTCGGGGTGATGGAACTGGGTGAACGTGTCCGGGAAAAAGGCGACCGCCGTCGACGTGCCCGCTCCGGCAGGTCTGGAGGCCAGCAACTTTTCCGCCGTTTTTTCGGCGAACGGGGGGAGAGGACGGCGTCGATCGATGCCCAGCGTGGCATCAAGGAGCCAGCGCACCGCGGTGTTGTTGAGGATGCGATTGGAAATCGCCGCCGTCGTCGAGCCCAGCACCCCCAGCGTGGCCGCCTCCGCGAATATCCGCGAGCGCAGCCCAACGCCGTGCACCTTGTTGTAGCGGGCCAGAAACTCGAATTTCAACTTCGCCATGTCCACCGACGAAGGGCACTCCGATTTGCACGACTTGCACTCGACGCACAAATCCATCACCTCGTAGAGGCGCTGGGAAGTCAACGAGTCCTCGGCGACCTGCCCGCTCAATATCCCCCGCAACGCGTTGGCGCGGCCCCGCGTGGAGTGCTCCTCGTCCTTCGTCACCATGTAGGACGGGCACATGGCGCCGCTCCCCAATTTTCTACAGACCGCCGAGCCGTTGCACGCGTCCACCGCGCGCGACAGGCCGCCCTCGCGGGAAAAATCCAGCACCGTCACGCGATCCTGTGAGGGGATGCGCAGGTGCTCGGTGAGCGTGGGGGCGTCCACGATTTTACCCGGATTCATCAAGCCGCGCGGATCGAACGCGCGCTTCACCTGCCGAAACGCCTCGTATAATTGCGGGCCAAATTGCCGCTCGTTGTACATGCTCCGGGAAAGACCGTCCCCGTGCTCGCCGCTCATGCAGCCGTCGAACTGCACAACTAATTCGAAGATATCCTCGGACATGCGGCGCATGCGGTCGACATCCCCGCCGCTGCGCAGGTTGAGCAACGGGCGGATGTGCAGGCAGCCCACGCTGGCGTGCGCGTAGAACGACGCCTCGGTGCCGTGCTCGGCCACCACCTCCCCGAAGCGCTTCACAAACTCCGCGAGGCGCTCGGGCGCGACGGCGGTGTCCTCCACGAAGGCGACCGGCTTGCGGTCGCCGGGCATGCTCAGGAGAAGCGGGAGGCCGGCCTTGCGGATCTTCCACACGTCGGCCTTGCGCGGCTCGTCCCAGGCGTGGTGGAACGCGCGGCCCAGGCGGCCGAGGTCGCTCTTCACCGCGTTCATGCGATCTTCGACCGTTGCACGATCGTCCCCGGACATCTCGATGACCAGGATCTCGCTGGGGGCGCCCTCCATGAACCACAGCGCGGGCGCGTATTCGCGGGACTTCACGGCCATCTCCAGCAGGTAGCGGTCGAGCACCTCGACCGCGCTGGGACGGTGGGTGAGCGCGATCTCGTTGCCCTGCAGCGCCTCGTCCATGCCGGGGAATTGCGCGAGCAGCAACGCGGTGACCGGCGGGCGCGCGACGAGGTTCACGCGGGCCGACTCCACCACGCAAAGGGTGCCCTCGGAGCCCACAACCATGTGGGCGAGGTTGGGCGCATCCGAAAGCATGGCGTCCAGGTTGTAGCCGCTCACCCGCCGCATGATGCGCGGGAAGCGGGCCCGAATCTCATCCGCGTTGGAGCGGCAGACGTCGAGGACCTTCTCCACAAGGGGCCCGTTGCCCCCAGGGGAAAGCGTCGCGCGCTGACCGTCCGCCAGGATGACCTGCAGGTCCAGCACGTGGTCGACCGTCTTGCCGTACACGATGGAGCGGGTGCCGCAGGAGTTGTTGCCGATCATCCCCCCGATGGTGGCGCGGTTCGAGGGGGCCACGTCGGGGCCGAACATCAGGCCGTGGGGGCGCAGCGCCTCGTTGAAGCGGTCCAGGACGAGGCCCGGCTGCACGCGCGCCCAGCGCTCCTCGGCGTTGATTTCCAGGACCCCGTCCATGCGCTGCGAGAAGTCCATGACGACGGCCTCGCCCACGCACTGGCCGGCGAGACTGGTGCCCCCGCCGCGGGGGAGCATGGCCACGCCGTTGGCGGCGCACCAGGAGACGGCGGCGTGGGCGTCCTCGGCGTCCCGGGGGATGACCACGCCGAGCGGGACGATCTGGTGGATGCTCGCGTCGGTGCTGTAGATCTGGCGCGAGACGTCGTCAAAGCGGACGTCCCCGCGGACGACGCGGGCGAGGTCGTGGGCGATGGTGGCGGACATGCGCGTGTGGTTCCGCGCTCGCAGGGGTGCCTCCCCCCGCAGGGATCCTCCCGAGGTGAGCATAAGTCCCCTGTTCTCGCCATTACGCACGGAGGAATGCATGGAAACGCATGGATCGACAGCGGAGAAAGGACGCGACCTTCTCCGCTTCATCTCCTCCATCCCGATCTTCTATTCACTGAAAAGTGAGATTCTCGAAGCTATCGCCAGCAAGTGCCAGGTCGTGAATTACGGCCCGGACGAAGTGATCTTCGCCGAAGGCGACCCGGGCGACAGCTTCTACATGATCGAGGAAGGCCACGTCAAAGTGGTCCGCATGGACGGGGAAGCCGAGCTGGTCATGGCCATGCTCGACCCCGGCGACGGGTTCGGCGAGATGGCCCTGCTCGTCGGGCAGCCCCGCTCGGCCACCGTCAAGGCCATGGACGATGTCACGCTCCTGCGCCTGATGGCCTCCGACTTCAAGAAGCTTACCCTGGAAAACGACGAGCTTCTCATCCAGATGAACCGCCTGATGGCCCAACGCGTATCGCTGCTCGACGCCGGCAGCGGGGAAGAGCTGAAGGCCAAGTTCCGCGCCGCCCCGCGCTTCGAGATGGATCCCACCCTGCTCGACCTGCTGCTCCGCCTCAACGACGCGGCCGGCGGCAAGGGGCAACTCGAGCACTGCAAGGAAACCGCCATCCTGGGGCGCGAGATGAGCAAGAGCCTCTGTCCCATGGTGAGCGACGAAGTCTTCTACGCCGGCTACCTCCACGAGATCGGAAAGATCGCGCTGCCCAGCACCCTGGTCCAGAAGCAGCGCAAGGGCGAGCCGCTCACCGACGAGGAGGAAGCCCAGTACCAGCGCATCTGGAAGAACGCCATCCGCATTCTCAAGCCGGATCGAGGCCTGTACGAGGCCGTGCGGTTCCTGGAGTACATGGACCGCGAGAGCTACGAGCAGATGCCGCTGGAAACCCAGATCGTCAAGGCCACCCACGAATACCTGGAATTGACCAGTCCCCATTATCGGGGAATGCCGGCCGAAGAAGCCATGGGCGTGATTCGGCGCGGCGCCGGCACCCGCTACAATCCCCGCGTGGTGGCCGCGCTCGAGAAAATCGTCGAGAAATTCAACAATCTCAAGGTCGAGAAGCAGATCAAGTTCATCCGCCAGATGAACATCGCGCTCGACGTCAAGGACAACTACACCCTGCGGCACTCCTACCACGTGCGCGTCATGGCCCTCAAGATCGGCGGCGCCGTGAAACTGGATCGGCGCCAGATGGACCTCTTGCACATGGCCTGCGACATGCACGACGTGGGCAAGATCTTCGTGCCCGCCGAGATTTTGAACGCGCCGCGCAAATTGACCCCGGAAGAATTTGACGTGATGAAGCGGCATCCGGTGTTCTCCGCCGAGTTTTTCGAGGACATGCCGGGCATGCGGGAATTGCAGCAGATCATCCGCCACCACCACGAACGGTTCGACGGCAAGGGATATCCCGACGGACTCAAGGGCGAGCAGATCCCCCTACTGTCGCGCGTCGAGGTGGTGGCCGACGTGTGGAGCGCCCTCACCACGCCACGCGTGTACCGCGTGGGCGCGGACGGACGGCAGAAAGCGTATTCCCCCGAGGAAGCCGTCGAGATCATGGATCGCATGCAGCCCGGGCACTTCGACCCGGAAATCTTCACCGTGTTCACCGATCTCGTGCGCGACGAGAAGGCGCTCGAAGGCTCCGAGTGGGAGGACGCCGAGATGGTCGACGTCGAGTCGCCGCACTACTGAGCCAGTTAACAATTCGTTCACACTCCGGCCGGAGCCGTTCATATTTTGTTCTCATGGCGTGTAGCAAATGGCAATGTTTTGGCAATTTCTGAGGGGTATCATCGGCGCATCCAGAAAATAAGGAGCGCCGCCA
>VGFD01000501.1 GCA_016868975.1 Armatimonadota bacterium
CCGGCGAGCCGGCGCAGCACCTTCTGGGCGAAGAAGACCATCGAGAAGCTCTTGCCGCTGCCCTGAGTCTGCCAGAACACGCCGCCGCGCCCGTGCCCCAGCTTGCGCGCCTCCAGCATCGAGGCGATGGCGTTGTTGACGCCGAGCACCTGGTGGTTCTGGCCGAGCACCTTGACCAGCCCCGCTTTGTGCTCGGAGAACAGCGTGAAGTTCTCCACCAGGTCGAGTAGCCGGGTGCGGTCGCAGGTGCCGCGCAGCATCACCTCCAGCGCCACGCGGCGCGGCTCGTCCTCGCGCTCGACGCGCTTCCACGCGAAGAAACGCTCCCAGTCGGCGGTGAGCGAGCCGACGCGGCTGTCGGTGCCGTTGCTGGCGATGAGCAGCGCGTTGCACCAGAAGAGCGGCGGGATCGCGTGCTTGTAGTGCGTCAGGTTGTCGTCGAAGGCGGTGCGCGCCGGCACGCCGGGCTTCTTCAGTTCCACCACCACCCAGGGCAGGCCGTTGACGAAGCCGACGAGATCGGGCCGGCAGGTGTAGAGGCTGCCGACGACACTGAGCTGGCTGACCAGCAGGAAGTCGTTCTGCTCGGGGCTCGCCCAGTCGATGACGCGCAGGCGCTCGGTCTTCTGGCCGCCGTGCTCGGGGTCGGGCACGGAGACCGGGATGCCGTCCTTGAGCAGCCGGTAGATGTCGCGGTTGGCCGCCTCCAGGCTCATGGCCGAGCGGTCGCGGGTCAGTTCGTCGATGCCGGTGTTGATCGCCTCGGGTGGCAGCGCGGGGTTGAATTTGCTGAGCGCGGCGCGCAGGCGGTCCACCAGCACCACCTCCCCCCTGGTCTCGCGGCCGAGCGTGCCGCCGGGGCCGAAGGTCTCCTCCATGGCCGACACTGTCTGCCAGCCGAGCGCCGCGAACAGCCCGATGGCGGGTTGCTCGACGAGCTGGTCTTCGGTGTAGGCGTGGGGGCTCATGCCTCTCCCTCCTCGATATCGCTGGCCAGCGCCTGCTCGATGGCCTCGATGCTGGGCAGGCTGGTTTGCAGGTCGGCAGGCAGGGATGCGATCAACTGATATTCCGCAATGCCAATGGGCTTGCTGGAATCCCGCAGGGCGTACTCCGCCACCACCTTGTTCTTGCTCTTGCACAGCAGCAGGCCGATGGTGGGGCCGTCGTGCTCCGCCTGCATCTGCGCATCTACCGCCGACAGGTAGAAACTCAACTGCCCGGCATGCTCCGGCTTGAAGGCCCCGGCCTTCAGTGCGACGACGACGAAGCAGCGCAGCTTGAGGTGGTAGAACAACAAGTCAATGAAGAAGTCCTCGCCGCCCACCTCGATATGCACCTGCCGTCCGACGAAGGCGAAGCCCGCGCCGAGTTCGAGCAGGAAGCGGGTGATGTGCTGCACGATGGCGTCTTCGATGGCCCTCTCCTGCGCCTCCTCGCCCAGGCCCAGAAAATCTAGCCGGTAGGGGTCTTTCAGTGATTCTTGCGCGAGGTCGGACAGGGGGGCCGGCAGGCGCTGGGAAAAGTTGGTCACGGCCTGACCACTACGCTTCATGAGGCGGGTCTCGATCTGTATCACCAGCACGTTGCGGGACCAATGGTTCTCCAGTGCCTTGGCGACGTACCAACGACGCTCCTCGGCGGTCTTCAGCTTGTCCAGCAGGGCCAGGTGGTGATACCACGGCAATTGTGCAAGCACCCCTTGCACAAATTCCGTCTCGGGCCAGGCCTCGGCAAAGGCCCGCATGTACTTGAGGTTGCGCGGCGAAAAGCCTTTCATGTCTGGGAAGGCGCTGCGCAGGTCCTGAGCCAGTCGTTCGATCACCTTGGCGCCCCAGCCTTCCCGGTCCTGCCGCGCCAGGATGTCGCGGCCAATCTGCCAGTAGAGCAACACCAGCTCGCGGTTGACTGCCAGCGAAGCCCGCTGCTGGGCGGCGTGGATGCGGGTTTTCAGCTCAGCCAGCCAGGCCGCGTAGTCGACGGGAAGCGGAACGATGTCAGGCATGGCTCAGGCCTCCTCCACTTCCACCTGTCCCGACAGCAGACGCGGCAGCAGCAGGTCGCGGGTGCGGCGGAGATTGTGGATTTGGCGTTCCAACTTCAAAATTTGCCGCGACAAAGGCGCTGAGAATTCGCCAAACAGCCCGCAGAGTTCTGCCGACGGTACGATCAGCGTCTTGGCTGCAAACTCTGGCCAGTGCCCTTTATAATCATTAAACACTACGAGACCGTTCGTTACCCAATGCAACCAATAGATGTTCCGAGACAGCGCAGGATTCGGCAGGAATGGTAGCACGTTCTGGATTGCTGAGAACGGAATATGAACTAGACGTTGATAACAGGTGTGATTTGCGAAAACGATTACCGGAGCAGCTTCCGATGCCACGACTCCAGGTTCATCATCGTGGTAGCCGATGATGCCGGACTTACCCTGGTCGAATACTGGAACAGCGCCCGTCGGGCTCACCGTCTTTTGGTCGTACTTCTTGCCAACCGGAATACGCTTCACGATTTCCTCGACCGTTTTCACCTCCCACCCCTTGGGAATCTCCCCGAGCGGCGAGGCGACGCGGGGGTGGTGTTCGTGGCCGGGGAAGCGGAAGTGGACGAACCACTCGCGGTAGAGGGCGCGGGCCATCGCCTCCAGAATCTTGATGCGCCGCTGGCTATTCTCGATCAGCTCGTCGTAGGCCGACAGGATGCCCGCGATGCGGCGTTGGATGGGGAGCGAAGGAAGGGGGATTTCTATGCTCTCGACTTGAAAAGGACTCACATTGGCTTGACTGGCGGCACCGTGCGCCTTCATAGCAATTGTGCGCAAAGTTTCTTGCTCACTCAGTGCATAAAAAAGGAAGCTCGGGTCGCAACGACTTCGGTCTTTGACGATAATTTTTCCGGCACGTTGGTTGAGTAAACACGGAGGTAGATCCTCTGAGTGTCGTGCAACGCGTCCAACCACTGAGTTTGGTTGCGTAATGTGTGAACCCGTAAGCGAGATTAGAACGTCCCCTCCTTGCACGTGGAAGCGATCTGGGATGCTCAGATACTTTTCGTCGACACAGTCAGCATCGGATAGATCAACAAAACCGACACGAATGTTCTTGATTTTGATGACCGGGATTCCTTGCTCCCCGAACTCGCTGCTCTTGAAAGCGTAGCCTGAGATTACGTTGGCAACATCTCCTAATGGTTTCTTGAGCCAGCCCGCAGAAATTTCAGACATCAGCATGCCTCCAAGATCCCCGCCACATTCGCGGCGATGGTCTGCTCCAGCTCCCGCGCCTGGACGTTCAGCGTTTCCAGTTCCTCGTTCAGGATTTCGAGTTGCTCTTTGAAGTCCTCGTCGCTCACCGCCTCGCCCGGCGCCACGCCCACATAGCGGCCGGGGTTGAGCGACCAGCCCTGCGCCTCGATCTCCTGGAGCGTGGCGGCGCGGCACAGGCCGGGCACGTCGGCATAGGCGGGTTTCTTGCCGAAGACTTCCTTGAGCTTGGCCGCGGCCTCAGCGCCGCCGACGGTCAGGTCCAGCGCCGCGCCGCGATACAGCCGCACCAGGTTGGCGATGAAGCCGATCTGCGCCGGCGTCCAGTCGCGGTGCGCGCGGTCCACCTGCCGGTAGACGTGGCGGGCGTCGATGAAGAGCACAGTCTCAGCGCGCGGCGTCTTCGCCTTGCCCCGGTCGAGGAACCACAGCGTGCAGGGCAGCGTCACGGTATAGAACATGTTGGGGCCGACGGCAACCATGACGTCCACGGCCTGGGCTGCGATCAGCTTCTGGCGGACCTCCTGCTCGGAGGCGCGGGCGTCGGAGGCCGAATTGGCCATGACGAACCCGGCGCGGTCCTTGGCATTGAGCGCCGAGTGGAAGAGCTGGATCCACAGGTAGTTGGCGTTGTCGGTGCGCGGCAGGCCGAAGGCGAAGCGGCGGCCGGGGCCGACCATGTCCTTGAGCCGCTCCTTGTCCACCGCGTTGACGTTGAAGGGCGGATTGGCGAGCACGAAATCGAACTGGCCGGTGGCGGCGTGCGGGTCGTCGTAATAGCTGTTGACGTTGCCGCCGTGGCGGATGTCGCCCTCCAGGCCGTGCACGGCGAGGTTGAGGCGGCACAGGCGGCCGGTCTCGTCGGTCTTCTCGACGCCGCAGAGGGCCAGCTCGGCGGCGGGGTTCTGCTGGTGCTCGGCGACGAAGCGCGCCGACTGCACGAACATGCCGCCGGAGCCGCAGGCGGGGTCGAGGATGCGGCCGTGGAAGGGCTCGATGAT
>VGFD01000502.1 GCA_016868975.1 Armatimonadota bacterium
CATCGGCACGCCATAGAAAGGAAGCGGCCATGGCTGCCACCATCTGGAAGGGACATCTCGCCTTCGGATTGATTTCGGTCCCGGTCCGCCTCCACGCGGCGGCGCGCAAGACGACCATCTCGTTCAACATGCTGCACAAGGAGTGCGGATCGCGCATCAAGCAGCAGTTGTATTGCCCGCAGGACGAGGTCGTCGTCGAGCGCAAGGAAATCATGAAGGGCCACGAGGTTTCAGATGGCACCTACGTGATTCTCGAGGAAGAGGATTTCGAGAAGATCACGCCGCCCACTGGAAAAACCATCGACGTGATGGAGTTCGTCAAACTCGAGGAAGTCGACCCGTTGTATTTTGACACCTCTTATTTCACGGTACCGGAAGAGCCCGGCGAGAAAGCCTATTATCTCCTCCAGAAGGTGATGGAAGAAGCCGGCTACGTGGGAGTGGCCAAGATCGTCCTGCACCAGCGCGAGCACGTGATCATCATCCGCCCCTCCGAAGGGGGCATCATGTTGCACACCATGTATTACCAGGACGAGGTGCGCTCGGTGGAGGACTACGGCAAGCCCAGCAAGGCAAAAATCTCCGAAAAGGAGCTCGAGATGGGCAAGATGTTCGTCGAGAGCCTGGCGGCCCAATTCGATATCTCCAAGTACCACGACCAGTACCGCGAAAACCTGAAGACGCTCATCGAGGCGAAGTCCGTGGGCCAGACGGTGAGCGCGCCGGAGGCGCCGGCCGCGGCACCCGTCATGGATCTGATGGCGGCGTTGAAGGCCAGCCTGGAAAAGGGCGCCATCAAGCATCCGAGCGGCGCGGTGGAGCCGATTCCCATCGACCGCGCGCGCTCCAAGCGCGAGAAAAAGGACGAGAACGACGAGGAAGAAAAGGACGAGAAGGCGGGGTAGATGCCGCTCGAATCCTATGCCCGGAAGCGGCGCTTCCAGGAAACGCCGGAACCGCCTCCCCGCATCGAAAAGGAGGAAGGCCGGCGTTTCTGCGTGCAGCGGCACGACGCCCGCGCGCTGCACTATGATTTCCGGCTGGAGGCCGACGGCGTGCTGGTTTCCTGGGCCATCCCGCGCGGACCCTCGCTGGACCCCAAGAGCAAGCGCCGTGCCGCGCACACTGAGGATCATCCGGTGGACTACCTGGAATTCGAAGGGGTCATCCCGGAGGGAAACTACGGCGCCGGCAGCGTCATGTTGTGGGACCTGGGCACCTATGATCTGATTGGAGACATGCCTTTCTCCGGGCAGCACGAGCGCGGTGAGATCAAGTTTGCCCTGCACGGCGAGAAACTCAACGGCGAGTTCGTGTTCGTCAAGACCAGCGCCAAAGACTGGCTCCTGATCAAGAAGAAGGACGTGCACGCGCGGCCCGGCTTTGACGTCGAATCACTGGCCCGCAGCGTGAAGAGCGGCCTGACGCAGGTCGAGATCGCGCGGGGAGAAACCGGCTCGGAGCGGACGCGCCAGGGCGAGATCTCAAGAGCCGCTGCGAAACCTGAAGCGGAAGTCGTTTCACGCAAGTTTCCCGGGGGCGCCCGCGAGCGACCCTTTCCCACCGCGATCAAGCCAATGCTGGCGGTGAGCGGCGAGGCCTTTGACGACCCGCGCTGGCACTTCGAGCTGAAGTGGGACGGCCTGCGCGTCTTGTCGTTCTGCCGTGACGGGCGGCTGCAACTCACTTCGCGCCTGGGCAATTCCATGAACGTGCAGTTTCCCGAGCTTGCCGCCCTGCATTCCAATGTGAAAGGCGCCTCGTTCGTGCTTGACGGCGAGGTGGTCGCGCTCAACGAGCGCGGCGCGCCGGATTTCCAGAAGCTTCAGCCGCGCATGCACCTGAGCTCGGCGGGCTCCGCAGCGAGGCTCGCGAAGACGACGCCGGCCACCTATATGGTGTTCGACCTGCTGTATCTTGACGGGCACGATCTACGAGGCGTTCCTTTTGAGGAGCGGCGCAAATTACTCGAACAGGTGCTTGTTCCCGACCAGACCGTGCGCATCTCGGAGGCGATTCCCGAGCAGGGAAAAACCATGTTCGCCTTTGCCGCCGAGCACGGCCTGGAAGGCATCGTGGCCAAGCGTCGGGACTCCGTGTACGAGGAGCGGCGCAGCAAGTGCTGGATAAAAGTGAAAAGCCAGCGCACCATCGAGTGCGTCGTCGCCGGCCTGACCGCGCCGAAAGGCGGCCGAACCCGTTTCGGAGCGCTGGTGCTGGGCCTTTACGAGCGCGGCGAGCTGGTCCACGCGGGCAACGTGGGCAGCGGATTTTCCCAGAAGGCGCTCGATGCGCACGCAAAAGAGCTCGGAGCGCTGGCCCAGGAGCAGTGCCCGTTTCCGCACTGTCCGAAAATCGACGGCCGGGTGCAATGGCTGCGCCCGGAAACCGTGTGCGAGGTACGCTTCACCGAGTGGAGCGCGGAGGGGCACCTGCGGCACCCGGTGTTCTTGCGCATGCGCCCGGACAAGTCCCCGCTGGAGTGCACGCGCGACGAGGGCGAGCCGCCTGCCGCCGGCCGCGCCGTCGCGCCGGAGGAGCGCAACGATTCGGTGGTCGTGGTGGAAGGCCGCGAGCTGAAGCTGACCAACCTGGACAAGGTGCTTTTTCCCAGGGACGGCATCACCAAGCGGGACGTCATTAATTTTTACGATCGCATCGCGGACTTCATTCTCCCGCACCTGCGGGATCGGTTTCTGACCATGAAGCGATTCCCCAACGGCATTCACCAGCCGTTCTTCTTTCAGCGCCACGCAAAGGAGCATTTCCCTCCGTGGATGACAACCATCGAAAACGACGAGGGCGAGGAGAATCCGGTGTGCAGCGACCGCGCCAGCCTGATTTACCTTGCGAACCTGGCGTGCATCGACCAGAACGTGCGCCTGAGCCGCGTGCAGTCCCCCGACCAGCCGGATTTCATATTGATTGATCTGGATCCGCAAGAAAAATGTCCGTTCGACACGGTCATCGAGGCGGCGCTCTTGATGAGAGAAATCCTGGAGCAGATCGGCCTGGAGGGATTTCCCAAGACCAGCGGCGGCCGCGGCCTCCACGTCTACGTGCCCATCGCGGGCGGCTACGATTTTGATCAGACGCGCACCATCGCGCACGTGCTCACGCGCATCGGGTCCGCGCGGCGGCCGGATTTATTCACCTTGCCTCGGGTGGTGGCGCGCCGCGAGACGAGCAAGGTGTACGTGGATCATCCGCACAACCGGGCCGGCAGCACCATCTCCGCGCCTTACGTGCTGCGCGCCCACGACGGCGCGCCGGTGGCGACTCCCCTCACCTGGGACGAGCTGGTGCCCGGGCTCAAGCCCCGCGGGTTCAACATCCACACCGTGTTCGAGCGCCTGGAAGCACGCGGCGACCTGTTCGCGCCGGTGCTGGAGCACAAGCAACGCCTGGAGGAGCCCATCGCGCGACTGGATCGGCTGGTGCGGGGAGAGGGCTGATCAGGTCTACAAACGGACCGAGCGCTGCCGCTCTCTGTCAGACATCACAAGATTCCTGGGAGCATCACTCCCCAGGCGGTACTTCTCCAATCAGGCGGCGATGCGCTCGCGGCGACGCGGGGCCGGCGTGGCGTAGGACACCATGCTGGCCTGGGCCGGGCGGAAGGGCGCCAGCAAAAAGCGCATGAAGCGGCCCAGCCAGGACTCATTGCTCCGCATGGGCGCGAAGATGACGTCCATGTGGAGCGCCTTGCTGAGGTCCACATGGACGAAGGCGCGCAGGTCGAGGCCGTCGATGTTGGCCGCCTCGAAATTGGCGCCGGCTAGGTTGGCCTTGTCGAAGCAGGCGTCCTTGCAGCGGGCGCGGGTGAAATCGGCGTCCGCCAGGTTGGCCTTCAAGAAGCTGGCCTGGCGCGCGTTGGCGCCGCACAGGCGGGCGCCGCGCAGATCCGCGTTGTCCAGGCGGGCGCAGTACATGCGGGCCGCGGTGAGGTCCGCTCCCTGGCAGAAGGCGCGCTCCAGCACGGCGCCGGTGAGGTTGGCGCGGCGCATGCGGGTGCGGAACAGGTAGGCGCCTTCCAGGACGGCGCTGGTCAGGTCCACGTCCTCAAGCAGCGTGCCGGTGAGGGTGGCGCCCTTCAAGTTGGCGCGGCGCAAGTCCGATCCCCGAAGATCCTTGTACGAGAGATCCGCGCCTTCCAGGTCGACCACTTCCTGCAGGTTGCGGGCGCGCCAGCGGTTGAAGGAAGCGCGGTCGTTGAGAAGCATCTGGAGGTGGAACGGATTCATCTCTTGCCCCTAC
>VGFD01000503.1 GCA_016868975.1 Armatimonadota bacterium
AAGGGGAGTTACGCCCATGATGGCCATGATCTTTGGGCTCTGGACCGCCGCGCTGCTCACCGCGTACCGCGGCCCGTCACGCGCCGCCCAACGCCGCTTCCGGTTGCCCGTGTCCAGCGCATCCTCCTGTCGGTGTCACAAACGCGGGAGTTTCGTTTCGATAAAACCGCGAGCATTTCGTGGAGAAGAAATCATGTCGAAACGACCCATCTGGGCGCTCTGTCTATTTTTGTCCGTCCTCCTGACCGCGTGCGGCGGAGGCGGCAGCGTTGAGACTTCCGGCGCGTCCCACTCAGTGGGGATCCTTGGCGACGCGAGCGCTCCCGTCGCGGCCTCGCCGACGACGTCCGCGTTCGTCTCCGGCACCGCAGCCACCGGCGCGGCCATCGGCAACGCCGAAGTGACGGTGCGGGATGCGACGCCCGTCACGCGGCTGGGCGCCACCGACGGAGCCGGCCGCTTCAACGTGGACGTCGGCGGCTTGCGCCCGCCCCTCCTGCTGCGCGTGCGTCGTCCGGACGGCAGCGTCGTCTTCGGCCTCGCGAATTCCGCGGGGACCGCAAACGTCACCCCGGCCACCGACCTGATCCTGCGGCTCTTTTTCCGAATGCACGGCACGACGCCGACCGCCGCGTTCAACAGCCTCAATCCGTCCACACCGCTCCCATCCCCGGCCCAGATCGCCGCGCTGGTGGGCTTCGTGAACGCCAGCCTGCAGGCGTCGCTCGACGAGCACGGCCTCGACTCCGCCGAGTTCGATCCCATGGGAGATCCGTTCGCGGCCAATGGGCAGGGCTACGACGGAGTCCTCGACGACCTGACGCTCTCGCCAGACGAGGAGACGCTCACAGTTCGACTCGACGGAGCGACCCAGGCCATCACCTACACCGTGGACGTCTCCGCGGACGTGCCCGTCTGCACGTTCCAGACCACCACGCGGGGTGGCGGAGGCGAGCAGACCTCCAGCCGAATTTCCACGCTTCTGCCCGGTCCGCCGGCCAGCTTTCTCGCGCAGGCGCTCGTCGATTTGGACGGGCTGGTGCGCAGGCTGACCGCCACGGTCAACGCGCGTGGTGCGCTGCTCAGCGACGCCGATATGATTCCGCTCATGGCGTCCAATTATCTCGATCGGGGCAACGACCGTGCCAGCGCCGCCGCCCTCCTCGCCGAGACGCTGCGCGGCCAGACCATCACCGCCGCCAGCGTGCGCCGCATCGAACGGGTGGATGCCCAGGACGGCGTGGTCTCCCTGGATCTCCTTTTTACGCTGCGAGATAACGACCACGAGGTTCCGCTTGCGATGCGTGTGGTGTGTCGCCGCAACCCGGACGGCAGCTGGCTCATGCTGGGTGATCAGCAAGCGGCCTTCGCTCGGGTTTTCGTGGAAAATTGCGTGGCCTATCGGGCCGCGGGCCGCAGCGTGTATCCCCGCCAGCGTGCGGAAGTGCGCCTTGTGCATGGCGCGGCGACGGCCGTAACGGCCGAAGGCGGCGCCTTCGTAAACGCGGACGTTCCGCTCGAGCCGCAGCAGCAGGTTGTGATCCTGCGACCGGATGCGCAGGCAACGAGGACCGTGTTGCACGACGTTTTTTCGCTGTCCACCCCGGACACCCCGGCGCCGCCCCCCGGTACCCTGTACACGTTGACCCTCGACACCGGCGGCGCGTCGCCGGTGATCGTGGACCGCAGCCACGCGACGACCTCCGAGGGGCTCGCCATGACTCTTCGTCACGACGGCCAGGCTGTCACCGGCCACGCGCTCGCCGACGCGCACCTCGGGGAAATTCTGGACGTGCGCTGGGAGCTGCCCCACACTTTCGCCGTGGAGTCGCTGTCGCTGCGCGCCACGCTGCGCACCGCGCACTTCCAGACGGTGGCGGGAGCCGGGGGCCTGGCGCGCGGCGCCACGTCCGCCACGCTCTCGCTGCCATCAGAGGTGAACGGCGAGCCGGTCACCAGCGTCCTGCTGGCGCTTGAGGTGACCGGATCGGCTGGCGAGCGCGTCCACCTGTCCTGGGATTTCTCCGACGCGCCGCCGCCCGCCCCCAATGATCCGCCGTCTCCGCCGGCGGACGAAAATCCGCCGCCTCCCGCGCCCGGCGGCGAAAATCCGCCGCCCGTCACCGGCTCGGACACCGTGCCCATCGGAGTCAACCTTGACTTCAACAGCGACTGGTCGCGCGAGCTCGTATTTGTCGATGCCATGAAGTCCGCGCGCCGCTTCGGCACCGTGCAGACGCCGTGGGACATGAGCGCGCCGGTGGACGCCAACGGCTGGCCCACAAGCGACTTTGGGGTCGTGGTGATGGCGAACATCCCGAGCGCGTCGGGAACGTATTCGCTCGTCTGCGAAGGACCGGCCACGGTCTCCCTGGGACCCGCGACGCCGGGCTCCACTGTCACCAACCAGCATTACGACGCTGGCTCGAATACCACGATCGCGGACATCAACCTTCCCCCCAACGCCAATCCCGCATTCACCTACGACATGATGCTCCGCTTCACCGGCACCAACGGCGGCTGTCGCAACATCCGCTTGATGCGGCCTGGATATCCGCGCAACACGACGCAGACCTTCAATACGGCTTTCGTCCAGCGGCTTGCGCCCTTCTCGATTGTGCGCTTCATGCAATTTTTCAGCATGCAGGAAAACCAGGTTTCCGAATGGCGGGAGCGCACGCGCCCGGAATATGGAACGCAGACCAGCAATCGGGGCGCGGCCTACGAATATGCCATCCAGCTCGCGAATGAAACCCATAAGGACATCTGGCTGAGCATTCCGGATCTGGCCACCGACGATCACATCCGACAGCTTGCGCGACTGCTGCGCGACTCCCTGGACGCCGATCGGGCGGTGTACATCGAGCACAGCAACGAAGTGTGGAACTTTGCCTATCCCCAGAATCGGCGAAATTTTGACGCGGCCTCCGTGGAAGGAAATGCCGGCCCGTCGGCGCTGAACGACTTCGGGCAAACCATGAATCCAGGCTACTGGTCATGGCGCCGCTTTGCCCGCCGCGGCATACAAATCTCGAATATCTTTCGCGAGGAGCTGGGAGACGCCCAGATGATGACGCGCGTCCGGCCGGTGCTGGCCAGCCAGGTGGGATACCGCTACATGATCGACCATCAGCTCCGCTGGCTGAACGCAACTTACGGCCCCCCGCGGAATTATTTCTACGCGATCGCTGGCGCGCCGTACTGGGGGCCGTCGGGCTCCGACCGCGAGCGCACCGACCTCACCGTCGACAGTATTCTTGACCTGTGCGAGGCCTCCCTTAACTCCCAGATTCCGGACTTCCAGCCAGACGCCGGTTACAGCGGCGTGCTGGACTGGGGAAACATCCCCGGCTACGCCACGCTGGCGCGTTACTACGGCCTGCGCAACATGTGCTACGAGGGCGGTCCGGACACCGCCGGAGAAGCCAGCCTCACGAACAAGATCGCGGCCAACTACGATCCTCGCATGGGGGACCTGGTGGAGCGTTTCCTGCGGCGCTGGTATGCCAACCCGGACAACGACGCGCTGGTTTACTACAAGCTGGGCGGCGGCGACAGCCAGTACGGCCAGTTCCAGCTCTACACCGACATCACGCTTCCCACCGTGAAGAGCCAGGCCGTCGAGCGCGTGGCCAACACCCCGCGCTCGCAAATAGTGGCGAATCCATCGCCGTAGATGTTCACGCGCCGGCAACCGATGATTGCAACCTGGAAAAAAATTGAGAACCGCGTTCCGAACGTTGTTCGGTGCGCCAGGACAAGCTTGGCGCTTCCAGCGGGTGAAATTCCCGCACCGGTAAGGGCTTGCCACCCACCGGGAATCGAGCCTTGGACCGGCGGCGGTAACGACGTCGGCTAAGCGTAGGCAGAGCGAAGTTCGGGCCGTAACGCAAGTGAAGCTATTGAGCCTCGTGAGAACAGTCCTGGGGCCGACAGGGTCGAAAACCTGGAAGGCACGAGTAGGCGGTCGTCATGGCGAGACCGCCGGAGAGCCAGGCGGGGTCTGAGGGCACGGCACGAACCGAAATGGAGGCGACAGGAACCTGGGAGATCCCTCGCGGTCTTTGCGGCAACGTGGAGTACGCTGACTGAAAGGACAGGGATAGGGATAGGTGGTTCAATCTGGCTGATGCCCAGTTTGCGCTAACGCTGTAAACAGTAGGTGCAGGCTGACTCCGGCCTGCAAGATCGCCGTCATTGCTGCAAGGAAATGAAAACAGCCTTCCGGAATGTTGTAGTTGAGACACA
>VGFD01000504.1 GCA_016868975.1 Armatimonadota bacterium
CGACCCGCTCCACGGAGCCATCCCCATGCGGGGACACCGGGCGGACCTTCACCTCACCGCCACCCCGCGCGCTTTTCTCGAAGCGCTGCTGCAGGCGTTGCCGCGCACGCAGACGGACGCGTGGCGCGCTCGGGTGGGGGAGTCGGCGCGGGCGCGCGAGCGGGCGCTGTCCGAGCGGCTCAACGCACTGTCCGCCGCCGCGCGCATCGATCCGTCATGGGTCGCCGCCTGTCTGGCCGAGGCCCTGGGCCCCGACGACGTGGTGGTCAACGAATTGAGCCTGCCGGCCGCGCCGCTGGCCATGCAACCCGGCTCGTACTTTCGCTCGGGGCCCGCGTCGTGTCTGGGCTGGGGACTCAACGCCGCGCTGGGCATCCGCCTCGCGTCGCCGCAAAAAACCGTGGTCGCGGTGCTGGGCGACGGCGCGTATTTATTTGCCAATCCCGCCGCGGCACACCAGACGGCCGCGGCCCACGGCATCGCCACCCTCACGATCGTCCTGAACAACGAGGAGATGGGCTCCATCCGCGAGCAAGTGAGCCGCTACCACCCGGGCGGCTGGGCGGACCGCGCCGCGGATTATCCCCTCACGCAGTTGCCGGGATTGTCGCACGTCGAGAGAATTGTCGAGGCGTTCGGCGGCCACGGAGAAAGCGTGCAGGCCCCCGGCGCGCTGCCGGACGCCTTGCGGCGATGCCTGCGCCTCGTCCGCGAGGGTCGCCAGGTGGTGCTCAACGTTCGGATTTAAGCGGCCTTCTGCATCACCACCGCCGCGGACACCAGCCGCTGCCAGCCGTCGCTCAGGTGGCGGGGATCGCGGTCGCGGGCGTAGAGCCTCAGCGTGGCGATGGCTTGCAGGGTGTCGGCGAGCCCGTTGTGCAGGCGGTTCGCCCGTTGCTTGCGGAGGGAGCGGGACGCGCGCACCACGTCCTCGTGCAGTGCCTGCAGCGGGGCCAGCCACTGGTCCACGCTGATGCCGCCACGGACGACGTCCTGGCAGGCCTGGTACACGCGGCCGTAGGCCCTGGGAAGGGACGCGTGCGCGGCCTCGTAGCGGGTCAGGAGGGCGGCGGCGACGCGGCGCAGGCGGTCGGAGGCCTGGGCAAGCGCGGTCTGGTTGCGCAGGTACATGGCCTTCTCGAGGCTGTCGAGCAGGGACAGGCACTCGCGGTAGCCCAGGCGGATGCGCAGCGCGGCGCGTCGCTCACGGATGAGGCGGCCCTGGCGCTGCCACGCTTCCATCTCGGCGGTGGCGCGGTAAAGGTTGGTGCGGAGGGTCCCGAGGATGCGCACGGCCGGCACGGGGGCTTCGGCACCCGTGGTGGCGGCGCTGGCATGGCGGATCAGGCTTTCGATGGCGGGCGCTTCGCGGCGCGTGGTCGCCCTGGTGGCGCGCAGGTTGTCAAGAAAGGCGTTCGTCTTCATCTGGTCTTGTCCGTCCTCAGTTTGAATCTCATCCGTGGTTTTATCGTACGCCCGGCCGTGCCGGGCCGACAGTTCGGCAGGTGCTCACTTTTTGCTCATTGTGCGGAGGGCGGGTCGGACGCGTGACGAACGACACGGTTTGCCATGCCAGTCATCGAGCGATCCACCTACGAGGCGCCCCTCCTGTTGTGGAACGGGCACCTGCAGACCGTCCTCCCTACGCTGTTCCGTCGGGTGCCCGCGGTACGGTACCGCCGCGTCCGCGTCGAGACGCCCGACGGGGACTTCCTGGACGTGGACTGGGCGGACGTCCCCCACGCGCGCGGCATCTGCATCGTCTCCCACGGATTGGAGGGCAACTCCGACGGCAAGTACATCCGGGGGATGGTGCGCGCGCTGAACGCGGACGGATGGACCGCGGTGGCCTGGAACTACCGCGGCTGCAGCGGGGAGCCCAACCGCTTGCTGCGCGCCTATCACAGCGGCGCCTCGGACGACCTCGAGGTGGTCGTGCAGCACGTGCTCCACGCCGTGCCCGAAGTCCCGTTGTCTCTGGTGGGCTTCAGCCTGGGAGGCAACCTCACCCTGAAATACCTGGGGGAGCGTGGCGCCAGAGTGCATCCGCGCTTGTGGCGCGCGGTGACCTTTTCGGCCCCCTGCCACCTCGCGGCCAGCTCCATCCAGATAGGACGGCACTGGCTGTACATGTCGCGTTTCTTGATTTCGCTGCGCCGCAAGATCCGCGCGAAAATGAAGACCCACCCCGGCGAGATCGACGATCGGGGATATCACCGGCTGCGCAACTTCAAGCATTTTGACGATCGCTACACCGCTCCCCTGAACGGATTCCGCGATGCCGAGGATTATTGGGCGCGGGCCAGCAGCAAGCCGTACCTGCCGGCGATTCGGGTTCCCGCGCTGCTGATCAACGCGTGGAACGACCCGTTTCTTACCTGGGAGTGCTTCCCCATTGCCGAGGCACGCGAGAGCCCGTGGTTTTATCTTGAAGCGCCCTTGAGCGGTGGCCACGTGGGCTTCGTGTCCTTCAACAAGCAGGGACGTTACTGGTCGGAGCAGCGCACGGTGGAATTTTTGCGCCAGGCGCTGCCCAGCAGGGCAGCGACCGACCTCCGCACGGGCTGACGCCTGGCTGGCAACGATGGGCGACCCTCCAATCCTGCCACGGAAAAGAAAAACGCCCCCGTGGGAGGCGCCTCTCACTGTCGTCTACGCGGTGATCTTCACGCGCTCGATGACCATCTGGCCGTTCTCCCAGCGCACCGCGCCGATATACGGGTTGCCGTTCTTGTCGAAGTAGTCGTCCTTCTTCATCTGATAGGACGGATCGTTGTAGCGGACGCGGCCGGCCTTGATGTGATTGGCGAGGGCCTTGCGGGTGCGGCTGGCCGCCTCCGCGTCCTTCGCCAGGGAGCCGTCCTTGTCGACCACGGTCTCGACGACCGCGCCGTTGAACATCCCGTACTCCTGGCCAGACAGCTTCACGCGCACCGTGCGGGTCACGTCGTCCAGGGACTTGCGGCCCTCGGGCGTGCTGGTGGCGATGCCGCGGCGGCTGCTGCCGGCCTCGAAACCCGTGGGCGGCGGAGTCGGCTCGGTCGGATCCTCCGGCGGAGGCGGCGGGGGCTGCAGGATGAGGCGGTCGGTGTAGACCTTCTCGATCAGCCCGGCCCACTGGCCGTTGTTGTGCGTGCGGTCGGCGGCCACGAAGGCCTCGGCCATGTCCTTGTAGGTGTGGTCGCCCTGCGGCGCCTCGCGCAGCAGGTTGCCGAGGATCTTGGTGCCCTCGCGGCCGGTGGCGCGCAGGGCGTCCTTCACCGACATCCCCGAATCCAGGAAGGACTGGTTGATGCCGCACAGCACGTCGTAGAACGCGCCGCTCCACAGGCGGGAGAAATCGTGCACCTCGCTGCCCAGGTGGGTGTCGTCGCCGCGGTCCGGAAGCGTTGCCGGGTCGGCCCACACGAACGCGTTGATGGCGTTGCGCACCCAGTCGCCGCCGGTGCGGTTGCGGCCGACCTTGTCGTTGATGCCGCGGCCCAGCTCTTCGCCCAGGTGGGCCACCACGTTCTGCTTGCGCAGGTTGCCGCCGGTCTGCACGGCCACGCGGTTGATGGTGCGCTCGTCCATGAGCGCCATCAGCATGCCGATCTGGTCGCCGAACGACTCGTGGAACGCGCCCGGATCCGTAGACCAGGTCTCCAGGTAGCCGGGGCGCAGCCCGTCGAGGATGGCGTGGCCGACCTCGTGGGCCACCACCTCGCCCGACGCGCCGGAGCGCACCAGGGCGCCGGTGACAACGTCGGTGTCGTGGAAGAAGTGGATGCTGCCCTCGCCGCGGCTGTAGTAGGCGTTGAGCATCACGCCGTCGTCGGCGTACACGCCCAGGCGATCACCGCCGAACGCCCAGGGAACCGCCAGGCCGGTCGCCTCTTCGAAGGCGGCCACGGTGTTCGCGGCGGCCGCGAAGGAGACGGCGTGGGTGTTGCGCGGATCGTGGTCCGGGAACACCAGCTTGCCGTCGACCGGCTCCAGGTTGTGGTCGCGCAGCTCGACTTTCTCGACGCGCATCCCGTTTTCCACGTTCTTGATGGTGGTGGAGGAGGACGGCATGGCGACCGTGTCCTGCGCGTTGAACGAAATCTCGATGTCCTGCACCGTGGGGGGAGGCGGAGGCGTCGGAGGGGTGGGCTCCTGCAGCAGGGGCAGCGCGCCGAGGCTCTGGATCATTTATTTCTCTCCTTGCATGGGTTCACGCTGCATGGTAGAGGGATGAACGGCCGGCGTCTATTGCCGGATTGTTA
>VGFD01000505.1 GCA_016868975.1 Armatimonadota bacterium
CAGCGCGAGCTCCATGCGGCCCGCCTCGATGCGCGTGACGTCGAGGAGCTGGTTGATCTGGTGGACCAGTCCCTCGGCCTGGAGCGCGATGCGCTGCAGCACTTCCGTTTGTCCGTCGGTCACCGGCCCCTGCAGGCCGTCCTTGAGCACCTGGCAATATCCCACGATAGCCGTCAGCGGCGTGCGCAGCTCGTGCGATACGGTGGCCAGGAACTGGCTTTTCAGCTCCGAGGAGCGGGCTAGCTCGGCGTTCTTGTCGGTCAGTTCCTTTTCGCGCTGCGCGATAATTTCGGCCATTTTGTTGAAATCGCTGGCCAGGGCCGAAACCTCGTCGCGGGTGTCGATCTCCAAGCGCTTGACGTGCCCGCCTTCGGCAATGCGCGCCGCCGCCGCGCGCAATTCGCGGATGGGGCGGGTGACGTGCGCGGCGGCCAGCCACGCGCCCAGCGCCATGAAGCCGGCCAGGATGCCCAGCGCGGCCAGTGGCGGCAGCCCGCGATTGATGGGCATCACCTGCTGCTGCACGAGCAAGCCCAGCTTCACTTCCTTGAGCCAGCGCTGCCGAACCCGATAGAGTGAGAGACCGGATTACACCGTGCCATTGGAATCATTCGGAAAGGGCTCGATGGTGCCGGCAATCTGCCCGTCAGGAGCGGATTTCGCCACCACGCCGCCCTGCCCGTCAAGCAGCACGTCGAAGAGGCCCGGCTCGGATGGCAGGCCTCCCAGCAGCGCCTTCACCGCGGGTGCCTGGTCAAGCGCGGCCTCGATCACGGTCGTGTCCGAACGAGTGAATCTCAGCGGCTCGCCGAGCGGCGTCGCATCGACGTTACCGGCGAAAATCCGCTCCTCGCCTGAGATCCAGGCCAGCGAGGCGAGCGACTTTCGCCGCGCGAGCACCGCCTCCAGATCGGCCTCAGCCGGCCGCCCGGGCAATCCCAGCAGGGGCGTGACGTCGCGCGCGATGGCCAGCTGCAAGCGTAGATGATTCTCGTTGATGCGCCGCAGGCGGGCTTCGACGGTGCTTTCCGCGAGTCGCATCGGTGGAATTCCCTGGGTTCCGGTAAACGCGACCAACAGCACCGACACCAGCGCCACTCCGGCCAGCGCCATTCCAAAGTACAGCAGCAGAAATCGACGGACCACGAGAATTTACCGAATGAGCGCCTGCACCGCTTTAAATTGCGGAGACTCGGCGGTGCTCATTAATTCGAACAGCGCCATCTCCAAACACGAAACAATCGCGCCGGCCGGCTGCAGGCGCGCCAGGGCAATTTCCTTGCTGCGTGGATCCCGCGAGGTGATGCAATCCACCAGCAAGTGCACTTCGTATCCCTCTTCGATAAGATCCAGCGCCGTCTGGGTGACGCAGATGTGTGCCTCGATCCCGCAGACCAGCACCTGCCGCGCCTGCCGCCCGCGCAGTTCGCTGCCGAACGCCTCGATGCCGCACGAGGAGAAGGTCATTTTTTCCAGCACAGCGACGCCGTTCAGGCATCCGCGAATTTCCGCGGCCGTCTGCTTCAGCCCGCGCGGATACTGCTCGGTGACCACCACCGGCACGTTGAGCAGGTGCGCGCCCTGCACGGCTTTCGCGATGCGCGCCGCCACTGCGTCAAAGTCGGGAATGACGGCGCGGAACCCCTCTTGCATATCGATGACCGCGAGCGCGGCGCGTTCTGGCTGCAGCTTACCCATGACATCCTCCAAATTGCGTATCCTCGCGGATATCCCCTGCCAGACAAAAAAGGCCCGCGAGCACTCGCGGGCCTTTTTCAGGCAAGAGCAGCCTAAGTGGTCCGCGCCCGTGGCTCCAATCCATGATCAGACTTCTGCCGCGGACCACTTAGCCCCAATTCGGTTTGATCGTGCCGCGCGACACGCCCGGGTCAGTCGTTGTCCCGTAAGGCGAAGCTACTTGTGCCGCGCGCCACTAAGCCGTGGCGGTGGCCGGCTGCTTCGTCGTCTCGGTGTTGATCTTCTCAAACACCTGGGTCGTCGCGGCGTGCTTCTGGCTGAGGATGTCCTTCGCCTTGTTGACCTCGTCGGGCGTGCCGTGCGCCACCAGGAGGAACTTGCTCGCCTTGATCTCGGTCTCGTACTGCAGCACGCTGTCCTTCGGGATGCCGATGCTGACCAGCGCGGCGCCCAGAGCGCTCAGGCCGCCGACCACCAGGGCGCCTTCGAGCCCGGCCACGATCCAGGCCACCAGTGGGCCGGCCACCAGAATCGGGCCCACGCCCGGCACGAAGAACAGCGCCGAGCCGAACAGGAAGCCCCAGAGGCCTCCCCAGAACGCGCCGAACTTGCCCCACGACGCGACGCGGTCGCCGGTGTTGTAGAAGCCGACCACGTGCTCCTCGGTGTGATAGTCCTTGCCCACGATGGACAGTTTTTTGGCATCGAAGCCGGACGTGACCAGCTCCTTCACGGCGGCTTCGGCGGCGTCGTGCGAGTCAAAAACGGTTACCACTGCATTGTTGTCGGCCATCTGTACCAGCCTCCTTGTAAATGTGTCCGCGTGCATTAAGCAAGCCCCCGCGCGACTCCTCCATGAATGACCGGCCCCACGCCGCACCGAACCAGTATCGCCGTGAAAGCGGAAGTGCTTCGCCTGCTCGGGCAGTATGACTGGAACGCAACGTCGTTCCAGATCCCCGAGCCCGGCTCTTCCTACCCCGGAAGGCGACGCGGTGAGGGCCTACGTCCGGCGCGCCAATCTGCACCGAGCACCCCAGGTCCAGCGACCACAGTGAAAAAGAGTCCCGCGAAGGGCAAAGGCGTGGCGTTCTTTGGCGGCGCGCAACGCCTGGTGGACGATCTCGCGCCGCACGGCTACGACTGGCTTCAGATCTTGTGGCCCGACAGGTCCATCTCCGCCCAGGTGCGCCGCGCGGTCCGCGAGGTGCTTGAGGCCTTTGCCGGCGGCCGTCCGGACCGCTTCGTCCGGGAGACCGTGGACCGGCTGTTGAGCCGCGTCCCCCGGGGGATCTGGAAAGCCGCCCCCGCGCTGATCGTGTGGATCCTCGTGCTGCTGGCCAGCGACCGCGCGCGATGGCTCAAGTACGCCTGGGCCTGCTTCGACATCGCGGTGGCGGCGGCGTTCGGCCGCCTGAGCCTGACCCTGTACCGCCCCCTGGCGCGCGTCCTGTTCGGCGTCGTGCTGGCGGACGCGTGGCTGACCACCGCGCAGGCGGTCTTCCACAACCTTCCCAACCTGCACGGTCCGCTGGACACGGCGTTCGCGGCCATGCCGCTCCGCCACGGCCCGCTGAAGTCTCCACCGAACCTTTCGTGGCGCGCCCGACACGTACAACTGGAACCCAGGGTGGAGAGGTCATCGTGAGCGACGAGACCCCCGGGACCGGAGGTACGACCGTGCGATCCATGGCGTTGGCGCTGCCCGTGGCGCGCCCCGCTGAGAAAACCGAGACGCCCATTTGGGCACACCTCGTGGAGCGGATCAAGGCAGAGGACCCCGCCGCGTTTGAGGCCGTCATCGACCTGGTGCGCGACGCGGGCTGGCGCCTGGCATGCCAGCACCTCAACGACGCGCACCAGGCGCAGGACGTATTGCAGGAGGCGTACATCGTGGTCTTCACCCGCATCCACACGCTGCGCGAGCCCACCTCCTTCCGCTCGTGGTTCCTGCGCATCGTGGTGAACCTGTGCCGCAACGCCCGGCGCGCGAAGGGCCGGCGGCCCCTGCTGAGCGCCGAGGACGCGCTTCCCGAGCCGCTCCTCGCCGACACCGACCGCTTCGAAGAGCGCATCGACAGCGATCTCTCCATGCGGCAGGCGCTCACCGGCCTGTCCGACCTCGAGCGCACCTCGATTCTGCTGCGCGATTACCTGCAGCTTTCCTACCAGGAGATGGCGGACATCCTCAGGGTCCCGCTGGGCACCGTGAAGTCGCGGCTCAACGCGGCGCGCAAGCACCTGCTCAAGTGTCTGCGGGGGGGCGAGCGATGAACTGCGCCGAGGTTCGTGACGAATTGTCCGCACTGCTCGACGGCGAGGCTTCGGCCGATGTCGAGCGCCATGTCAACGCCTGCATCCCCTGCCGCCACGAGCGCGACGCCCTGCTCGGCCTGCAGAAGCGGGTTGCGGCGCTGGAGACCCCGGTGTTGCCCGAGGATTTCACCGCGGTCACCGTCAAGCGCTCATTGGAGGCGGTGGCCCGCCAGAAGCGCGGCCGCCGCTTTGGCGCGCGCCTGCGCGGTGGTCTGGAGTGGCTTG